>JACOEF010000959.1 GCA_024998705.1 Nitrospira sp. | reverse complement strand
GGCAGGGCCATCGGGCCATGACGGAGCCGGAGAACACGGTGCCGAATCCACGGTATCAATCGACCCATCCCGGCGAGCGTCTGCCGATCGTCTTCGAACCGACGACCGGGAAAGTGTCCTGGCCGCATTTGAAGCCGCACTTCGGTCGTCGCGTGCCGTTCTCCAAAGGCCACAATCCTTCCCCGTGGCTGGAGATGATCCATCTGGAAGAGGACGGGTTGCCGAGTTCCTACCCGGCCAAGCCGGGGGAGAACGGGCGATGGAGCCTGTGCCCGGAAAATGCCGGTTCGAAAAAATACAACGTGCACTTCATTCACACGCCGATGATGTTGGCCGATAAACAGGGCGACACGCCGGCGATCATGGATGAAGGCGGATTGATCTATGTCTTGCATGAAGAAGAAGCCGCCATTCGGAAGAACAACGACCTGAAATTTCCATTGGTCGTGCGGTCGAACATCTATGATTGCGTCGATTGGATGTTGACCAGCGAATGGGAGGACGATGACTTCTCGAATTTTCACGCGTCGAAGGTCAATACGCATTGGCATTTCCTGCAGTTCGACAACCAGTCGTCGGACGGCGTGATCACCGGCTTCTCGAACGAACAGTCGGTGCGCCCGTTCACCATGCTGGAGAAGAAGACCGACAAAGGGTTGCCCTTGCCTTTGAACACCACCTTCACCAAGGCGGGGAAGAAGGGCGATCGAGTCATTACCGTCAAGAACGCGGCGCAGTATCATCCGGAGATTGAGATCCTGATCGGCGCGGACAATGTCGGCGGGAATGAAGTCGGCCGGATCAAGTCGATCAAGGGGAACGAGATCACGCTGGTGCGTCCCTTGAAGAACGACCATCCGGTGAAGGATATCGTGACGGTTGAGTTCGTCAGGCAGCGATTCTGGGTCGATTCCGATGTGGGCACCGTGTTCTGGCACGACCATGCGTTAGGCCGGATTACCTGGGGCCATGGCGGATTCGGCACGATGATCGTTGAGCCGGTCGGTTCGACATATCACAATCCCAAGACCGGGGCGCCGATTCGAAGCGGTCCGCTGGCGGACATCCGTACGGCGGAGCCGGTCG
>JACOEF010000179.1 GCA_024998705.1 Nitrospira sp. | reverse complement strand
CGCATGATTGCCGCCGTCTTCCCGCGATTCGATCAGAAGGGGTTCGTCAGGTCGTCGCTGGACGGGTATGACGCGCTGGAGTTGATGCCACGAGCGTGGAAAATCACCCATCAACTTCGCCGGTCCTTGCCGGACGACTATGAGCAGGCCGTCGAGATCCTCCTAGCGTCGCTTGATCAGAAGCAGGAGCGAACGGTTGCCCAGGGGATGGGCGGTTTCCTGTTTCTCCCGCACGTGTTCTTTGTGGCGGAATACGGGCTGGAGCATTTTGAAACGTCGATGCGGGCGCAATATGTGCTGACGCGACGCTTCACCGCCGAATTCAGCATCCGCCGTTATCTCGAGCGGCACCAGGCGGCGACGTTGGCCCGTCTCACGGAATGGTCGACTGATGCCAGTGAGGACGTGCGCCGCCTCGTTTCGGAAGGCACGCGTCCCCGGTTGCCTTGGGCGCCGCGTTTGCGCGCGTTTCAGGCTGACCCTCGTCCGGTGCTCGTCTTGCTGGAGCGGCTCAAGGACGACCCGTCGCTCTACGTCCGTCGAAGCGTGGCCAATAACCTGAACGACATCGGCAAGGACCATCCCGTCCTGCTAGTGGAGACGGCGAAGCAATGGATGAAGGACGCGACGGATGAACGCCGGTGGATCATCCGTCATGCGTTACGTTCGGCGGTGAAGCGGGGTGAATCAGGGGCGCTTGGACTGTTGGGATTCGGGGAGGCCGCACGTGTTTCGGTGGAGAAGGTGCACATTGCCCCGCAGCGTCCCACCATCGGATCCTCTGTGGCCATTGCTTGTGAGATTGCCAATCGCGCGTCGCTGGCGCAACGCCTCTTGGTGGATTTGCGGGTGCACTACGTCAAGGCCAATGGATCGCAACGGCCAAAGGTGTTCAAGTTGAAGCAGCTCGAATTGGCGCCGCGAGAAACGGCTCAGGTGGGGAAGAGATTACTCCTCGCCCAATTGACCACCAGAACGCATTATCCCGGGCGGCACGCGGTAGACGTGTTGATCAATGGCCAGGCCTATCGGTTGGGGACATTTGAGCTGACGGAGCGCTAGCTGGCCTAATCGCGCTTACCTGCCCGCCTGTTTCCTCGGATCAATCACCTTCCCCGTCATTGTGCCTTCCACACTGGCGAGATAACTCTGCGCGACTGTGTCGGCAGGCAGGCCGATCGACGGGTCCATGCCTCTGGCAATCAGTGTTTCCGTGACCCAGGGCGGGCTGACGACATTCACGCGCAGGCTTCGCGGCAGGTCGATGGCAGCGGCGCGAACAAATCCTTCCAGTCCGGCGTTGGCCATGCTGATCGCGCAGCTGCCTTTTATGGGTTCCTGGCTGAGCACGCCGCTGGTGAGGGTGAAGGATCCGTGGTTCGTCACGAATGGGCGACCGATCCGCACCAG
Organism: Nitrospira sp.; assembly: GCA_024998705.1. GTDB lineage: Bacteria > Nitrospirota > Nitrospiria > Nitrospirales > Nitrospiraceae > Nitrospira_A. Next base: position 8,766 of record JACOEF010000179.1, on the reverse strand, counting down.
ATTCGACTGGCCCATCAATTTATTCTTCAGGCCGATGAAGTAATCGTCATAGGTCAGCTCGTCCAGGCTCGCAAATTTGGCGATGCCGGCAGTGCTCACGACCGCATCGCAGGTCCCGACCGTTTTGAAGAGGCTGGTGATGGAGTCCGGCGAGGCCAGATCGACCTGGAAGGCCCCCCGTTTGTGCCCGACTACCACCACATCGTGTCGTGTGGCCAGTAGCTTCACGACCGCGGATCCGATGGTGCCTGTTCCTCCGATCACAATCACTCGCATGCCGAACCTCCCTTGTTCACCTGTCGCCAGTGTAGTCATGGCGCTGTGTGCGGCGCAAGAGCCGCCGTTCACTCGGGACTATCGATGATGTATTGCGCTCTGGCCGAAGGTTCTGTCGCGGGTTGAATGTGTCGGCAGGGAGGAATATCCGCCTGCAGTCGTCGTAAGAGCACGGTGATTTTCATGTTGGACGGCACCTCACAGAGCCACACGTGCATACCCGATTCGAGATCGTCGAAGTGCCGCTGGACGGCAAACCCCGGCTTCTCCATGAAATAGGCGGAGAGAAATCCGTTGATGGCCTGCACGGTCCAGGGATGGTCTTTGATGTATCGGTAGGTGAGTCGAAGCTCTACGACCTGATTAACCGGTTCTGCATCCATGTGGGCGTCGCTACTTACGGGTGATGGGGAGGCACTCTAACAACTTCCCGGACCATTTGGAACATTGAGACCGGTGAGAGGATCTGTGTATGGTACGGCCTGGAGGGCTTTACGTCATGTTGACTGCCTACAATCAGATCCCTGTCCCGTCGTTCATGTACGGGACCGCATGGAAAGAAGAGGCGACGGCGCCGTTGGTGCAGCAGGCTGTATCCGCGGGGTTTACGGCGATCGATACCGCCAATCAATTGATCCATTACCAGGAGGCATTGGTCGGAGAGGCATTGCTGGAATTGGCGAAGCAGGGCACCCCGCGCGAGCGGCTGTTTGTCCAAACCAAGTTCACGCCGGTGAACGGCCAAGACCATCGCACGCCCTATGATGCGCAGGCCGATCTGACGACGCAGGTGAGACAATCTTTCGACAGTTCGCTGGCGCATCTGCATACCGACTATCTTGATTCCTATGTCTTGCACGGCCCCTATGGTCGACGCGGGCTGAGCGATGCGGATTGGGAGGTCTGGGCCGCCATCGAGGCCTTGTACGATGCGAGGAAGACGAAGCTGATCGGCATCAGCAATGTGGGGGCGGATCAGCTCACGTTGCTCTGCGCGCGGGCTGCCCATAAGCCGATGGTGGTGCAAAATCGCTGTTATGCGGCGCTGGGGTGGGACCGGGATGTGCGGGCGATCTGCCGGACTCACGGCATCATCTACCAGGGGTTTTCGTTGCTGACTGCCAATCGGGAGTTGTTCACCGATCCCGAGGTGCGGGCCATGGCCGCCAAGTATGGTATGGGGCTCGCGCAACTGGTGTTCCGATTCGCCATGCAGATCGGCATGTTGCCGCTAACCGGCACAACCGATCCGCAACATATGCAGGAGGATCTGCGCTCCGACCAATTCACGATCGCGCCCGACGATCTCCAGCGACTGGAAGTCATCGGGATGTAATGGGTGGTCTGTAGCGGCGGCGATCAGCCAGGCTTACGCGATCGCCTCAGAAATGGTGTTGTGCGATGATGGAAGGCCTGCATCAACTCGAAGTCATCATCATCTTGTTCGCGGTGGTGCTTGCGCTGACGACCCTCGCACAGAAGGTCCATATCCCGTATCCGATCTTTCTGGTGTTGGGTGGTCTGACGCTGGGCCTGGTGCCAGGGTTGCCCGCCGTGACACTCCATCCGGACCTCGTGTTCCTGGTCTTCCTGCCGCCGATCTTGTGGTCCGCCGCGTATTTCACCTCGTGGCGCGAGTTTCGCCAGAATCTCCGGCCGATTTCGCTTCTGGCGGTGGGATTGGTCCTGGCGACCTCCGCCGGGGTCGCGTTCGCGGCCCATACTCTCTTGCCTGGTATTGGATGGGCGGAGGCCATTGCGCTGGGCGCGATCGTCTCGCCGCCCGACGCTGTGTCCGCGACAGCCATTGGGAAGCGGCTGAGGATTCCGCGCCGAATCGTGACCATCCTGGAGGGCGAAAGCCTCGTCAACGATGCGACGGCGTTAGTGTTGTATCGGGCGGCCGTGGGCGCCGCGATGAGCGGTTCGTTTGCACTCGGCCATACGCTGTTCGAGTTTGTCTTCGCCGGGCTGGCCGGAGTGGTCATCGGCATCGGTGTCGCCTGGATCGCAAGGTGGGCACTCTCCGCTACGGAAGACGGGTTTACGCAGATCGGCGTGACCCTGTTGGCGCCGTATATCGCTTGGGTGTGCGGGGAGTTGGTGGACGCCTCTGCGGTATTGGCGTGTGTGGCAGGTGCACTGTATCTTCGTCAGTCGTTCAGCGGCGCAGTTTCCCCGGCCACCAGATTGCAGGCGCGCGCGGTATGGGATCTCCTGATCTTTATCCTGAATGGAGTCATTTTTATTCTGATCGGCCTGCAGCTGGGCACGCTTCGCGACTCTGTGCCGCCGGGCCAGTTGGAGCCGGTGTTCATCACCAGGGCTTTGGTGAGCGCGACCGTTATTCTGGTGCGAATCCTGTGGGTACCCTTGGCCGCTCTCATTCCCAGATGGTTGAGTGCGACATTGCGGGAACGGGATCCGATGCCTCCATGGTCGAGTTTGTTCCTGGTTTCCTGGACCGGCATGCGCGGCATCGTGACCCTTGCGGCTGCATTAGCGCTTCCGGTGACAACCAGCACCGGTGTGCCGTTTCCCTTTCGCGCTGAAATTATTCTGATCAGCTTCACTGTGATTCTCGCGACCTTGGTTGTGCAGGGCCTCTCGTTGCCGCCGATCATTCGGCTGTTGCACCTCAGAGAAGACGGTGGGCTGCAACAGGAGGAAGCGCTGGCGCGGGAACATGCGGCGACGGCGGCCCTGAATCGGCTGGATCAAGTGGTCACAGAAAGCTGGGTGTCGCTGGAGCAGGTGGAGCGCGTACGGCTGCAATATCTCCAACGGCTGGAGCGTCTCACCCAAGCCAGTTTGGCAGAGGAGCAGCCTTCCAATTCGACCAGCGAATCCATCCAGCGGCTGCAAAGTGAAACCCTACTGGCCGAGCACATGGCCCTGATCGGTCTTCGGGACAATGGCACGATCAGCGACGAAGTCCTTCATCGCTTAGAGCAAGAACTCGATGTGGCGGCGCTCCACCTGGGCGTCGGCGGGCGTCGACTCGGCAGAATCCCCGTGTGAGTGGTGCCCTATTCATCGAATTCCCGTCCGGGACTCTCCGCTGCCGGTGAATTTATAATCCCGACAGCGGACGCTCCACGGCTTGACGCATGGGCCTGCTGCGGGTAGGGTCGCGCGATGTCGATTCGTATCACCCAGGCACAACCGGCTGATGCGCCACTCGTGACCGATTTGGTCGGCGAACTGTTGCGGGAGATTATGACAGCCATCGGAGAGAGGGCCTTTGGATTCTCTCGGGTCGAGACCGTAGCTCGGGCACGGCGCTGGCTGGTAGATGGGACCTATACGGTGTTGTTGGCGTATCACGACGAGCAGGTTGCCGGTGTGCTGACCCTGTCGGAAAGTCGTGCTCTTTACGCGGAAGGCGCATTCGGGATCATTCCGGAATTGTATGTGCGTCCGACGTTCCGTTCCCAGAGGGAGGGCACAGCACTCCTGGCAGAGGCAAAACATCTGGCCCACACAAAGCAATGGACTAGGTTGGAGGTTACGACGCCTCCGCTCCCGCAGTTCGACCGGACCCTGGCGTTGTATGAACGACAGGGATTCAGCATTTCCGGCGGACGGAAAATGAAACTGTCTCTGTGATCCGGCCCGTTGTTCAGGAAGAACAAACCGGCTGTGGCATTGCGGCAGCGGCCGCGTTGGCGGGTGTGTCCTACTCCCGGGCGGAGACCGTGGCCGCCTCTTTGGGCATCTCGGCTCAAGATCCGAGGCTTTGGTCCGAAACGGCATCGGTGCGGCGGCTGCTGACACAGTTCGGTCTGCGTGTCTCGCGGGTGACCAAACCGTTTCGCTCATGGACCGGTTTGCCGGATTGCGCGTTGCTGGCCATCAAGTGGCATCTGGAACAGGGGCGACCGTTCTGGTATTGGGTGGTGTTCGTGCGAGAGAACGGCCGGTCGTACGTGGTAGATTCCAACCCGACATTGAAGGCTCCCCTTCGGACCGACTTCGGGCGTATGAGGCCGGTATGGTTTCTTTCTGTGACGATGAAGAGGTAACGGGTGAAGATCGCGATTATCGGTGGAGGACCGGCGGGGCTCATGGCGGCGGAGGCGGCGCTGGCGGGAGGCGCGCACGTCGACCTCTACGATGCCATGGCGTCGGTCGGCCGTAAGTTTCTGTTGGCCGGAAAGGGCGGGCTGAACTTGACCCATTCCGATCCGCCCGAGGTATTTCTCTCGCGTTATGGAGAGCGGACGGCCAAGGTCGCGCCCTGGCTCAATGCGTTCGGTCCGGACGCGCTTCGCGCATGGACAAAGGAGTTGGGTGTCGAGACGTTTGTGGGCTCCTCCGGGCGGATCTTTCCCGCCGACATGAAAGCCGCGCCGTTGCTGCGAGCCTGGCTTCGCCGGTTGCGTCAGGCCGGATTGACCATTCATGTCAGACATCGCTGGTGCGGCTGGGATGAACAAAAAGCCCTCCGCTTCGAGACGCCGCAGGGAACCCAGTCCGTGGAGGCGGATGCGGTCATTCTGGCGCTGGGTGGCGGCAGTTGGCCCCAGCTCGGCTCGGATGGCGCCTGGGTGCCCCTGCTTGCCGGGCGTGCCGTCCCGATTGCGCCGTTACAGCCGGCCAACTGCGGGTTCGACGTGGGATGGACGGAACATTTTCGGAGTAAGTTCGCCGGGCATCCGGTCAAGACCGTGGGGGTGGTTGCGAAATCGCCGACCGGCGCGGTGATGCGTCGCATGGGGGAGTTTGTGATTACGGAGACCGGTGTGGAGGGCGGCGTCATTTATGCCGTGGCACCCTATCTGCGCGATGAGCTTCAGGCCACCGGCCGGGGCACGCTCCGGCTGGATCTCGCGCCCGATCGTGAGCTGCCGCGCCTCATCAAGGATCTTTCTCAGCCGCGCGGCAAAAAGACGATGGCCACACATTTGCAGCGGAGGGCGCACATTGAAGGGGTGAAAGCAGGCCTACTACGAGAGCTCGTGTCGAAGGAAGATTTTGCGGACCCAACGCGCCTGGCCGCGGCGATCAAATCCTTGCCGCTCACGCTGGCTGCCTCGCGTCCCTTGGAGGAGGCGATCAGCACTGCCGGTGGCGTGGAGTTTAAGGCCCTCGACAAGCGGCTGATGGTGCGTGCTCTGCCGGGGTTGTTTTGCGCGGGAGAGATGTTGGATTGGGAAGCGCCGACGGGTGGGTATCTGCTCACGGCCTGTTTTGCCAGCGGGCGGACAGCCGGTGCCGGTGCGGTCGCCTGGTTCAAGGAGCGTGCAGGGCGTGCCAAGGCATAACTCGACAAGCGGCGAGGACCTCGCCCTGGTGGTTCCGGGCATCGGCAATTCCGGACCTGGTCATTGGCAAACTTTGTGGGAGCAGCGGCACCCCGGATGGCAGCGCGTGCAGCAGCGTGACTGGGATCGTCCGGTTTGTGCGGAATGGCTGCGTGGGCTGGATGCCGCCATGGCTCGTCTCTCCGCACCCCCTGTGTTAATCGCCCATAGCATGGGCTGCCTGCTCGTCGCCCACTGGGCTCGACGGGCCTCGCTTCCGGTGCGTGCCGCCTTGCTGGTGGCGGTGCCCGATCCGGATGGGCCCATGTTTCCACCAGCGGCACAAGGCTTCCAGCCGGTTCCGGCAGAACCATTTCGCTTTCGCAGTCTGGTGGTTGCGAGCAGCGACGATCCGTTCGGGTCCGTCGCCTATGCGCGGCGTTGCGCCGCCGATTGGGGGAGTGACTTTGTTGAAGCCGGTACAATCGGCCACATTAATGCCGACAGTGGTCTCGGTGACTGGCCTGCAGGGCTCCTGTTGCTGGAGCGGCTGCTGAAGTCGTAGCGCTTGGTGCGACGGGTGCTTTCGTATCTCGTGAAACGTGAAGCGTATCTCGTCAGGCGAAATACGAGATACAAGCCATGAGGCACGGCTTGTGCGCGTCCCGGTGTCGCTAGAGCAGAATGCGTTGGTATTCTTTCCCGGCGAGGGTTCCTGTCCGAAGATCCCAGTCGATGAGGAAGATGGCGGACCGTTCCGACGACAATGAGAGGAGTCGCCGTCCATCCTGAGCTACTACGCTCTCGGCTTTTCTGAAATCCAGCGTGCGATCGGCCCGGTGCGGTTGCACACGAAGAGGGGCAGGCCGGTGTCTGTTGTGCACCGTTCCCACTCGCCGTTCGGTCCATGCAGTCCCGGTGCCCAGGCCGCGGACGAAACCAGCACCTGTGCGCCCTTGGTCTTCAAACTGTTGGCAATTCCCGGTGAGAAGGCGTCGGCGCAAATGAGCATCCCGACCTGTCCAAGCGGCGCCATCGGGAAGACCGTTGTCTCCGTGCCGGGAGTCGACCAGGCTTCGGACCCGACGCGCAGCGCGTTAATCTTGCGATGTGAGCCTGCCAGGCGTCCGTCGGGGGTGATGGCGAAGACCGTGTTGTAGAGTCGGCCGGATTGCGGGTCACGCTCGGGATGGGACAGGAAGATCGCGACCTGTTTTCTGACGGCGAACAGGCGGACCTTCTCCATCCAGGGGTCGGGCTGCGGAGCGATCCAATCCGTGCCGAGTGTATCGGCGAAGGTATAGCCGCTGACCGCAAGTTCAGGCGTGATGATCCAGCCGGCTCCGAGACACGCGGCCCGCGTGATCGCGTGCGCGAGCAGGTGGCGATTCTTCGCCAGGGCGCCCGGTACCGGAGCCAGATGTAAGAACGCGATGCGTAGAGAGGGTTTGGCCATCGGTCACTATGCAAGGCATAAATGTGCCTGATTGTTCTGATGAGGCCGGACTGTAGCATACAGAGTCGCTGAGATCGACTCAGCACGATCGGTGGATTTCTGTCGCTTGTACCTGCCGGCCTGGTTGCGTACAGTGAGCAGATGGACAAGCGCAGGCAATGGGCCAACCCTCAGCCACTCCATCCATGAGGAAGATAACAGGCCTCATCGCGTCGGGTTTTTTCCTGGTGGCGCTGGTGCTCATCAGCAGCCTCCTGGTCTTGCCCTGGATACTCAATCGTTCGGCGATTGGGGAGGCACTGCTTCAAGAGTTTAAACAGCACACGGGCCATGAGTTGTCGGTCGAGGCCTGGCATGTCCGGCTCTTTCCCTCCATCGGAGTGGAATTGCTGCAGGCGCAGCTGCACGCACCCGGTTCCACCACGCCGTTGTTGAGTGCCGACCGCCTGGAGATTGCGCTCGAATGGCTGCCGTTGCTGGAAGGGCGGGTTGTCGGCAAGGATCTGGTTCTCAATCGGCCGCGCGTGACTGTCAGTCGGGCGGCCAACGGAACCTGGTCCCTCGGTGGCTCCGCGCGGGCGACTTCTCAAGGTGATTCGGCGCAACCCGTTCCGTTTTTACAGATTGTGCAAAATCTGCTGTTGGTTGATGGCGTGATCACGGTCAGCGATGAGGCAGGACTCAGTCCCAGGGTTCCCCTTCAAGTCATGGTGGCCCGAGGCATTCTGTCGGCTGAGGTGATGGGCCGCCACGCGAAGCTGCAGGTTTCCGGTGAGATTCCGCAGGAGCGGGATCGGGCGGCCTTCACCTTCGACGGCTCGCTGACGCAGAATTACGAGGGTGGCGGGACACAGGCGGAGGGGGATGTTCGATTCCACCACCTCAATGTCCGGCATGCCATTTCAGCGTGGGTAGATCAGGGATCGATTGCCGACGGCTTTGTGGGATCTGCGCAACTCAACGCGCACCTGCGGCTAATCATCAGTGGCAGCGGCTATGAGTTGACCGCAGACGACTGGAGAGCCGAGCTGTCGGACCTGTCGATGCAGGGGACCGCGACAGTGGCCGGACAGGGAGGAGATCGGCCGCGTTTTTCGGCCACGCTGTCCGCCGCCCCCTTCATGGTAACGCGCTTGTTCAGTCAGCTCCCCTCCGATTGGATTTCGCCTCAGGTTCGCGCCAGGCTCGGGGAATACGGCGTCGATGGGCTGGTGACAATGCAGCGGTTGTCTGTCTCCGGCGACGTCGGATCCGGCGCACGTCCGAGTCTGAGTGGAAGCATCGGTCTGCGCAACGGCCGCGTGACACTCAATCCTCATTATCCTGCCGTTGAAGACCTTTCAGGCAGTCTCTCCTTCGATGACGCACAGGTTCGTGTCACGGCTCTTCGCGCCGCCTGGGGTCCGTTTCGACTGGCGGGCGATGACCTGCTCATCACGCAATGGCTCAGCGATCCGCATGTCGACGTCAAGATTTCCGGAACCGGTCCCCTGGCAGGATTGGTCGAAGTCGCACGGCGAATCGAGGACGCCCCGCTTCTGCGGGATGTGTTTTCCCGGATGCAGGAGGCGACCGGCGAGGTCGAGACGGTCGCCCATGTGGTCGGGACGCCGGGTGGAAAGAACGGACTTTCGCTGGTCGACATCGATCTCAGACTCCACCACGCCGGTTTTCGGACGACCGTGCTTCCGCTCGATGTCCGGGAGGTGGAGGCGCACATCCATGCGTCGCCGACTCTGGTGAGCATCGAACAGCTGGAGGGTCAGATAGGTCCTGCCGCGCTCGATG
>JACOEF010000128.1 GCA_024998705.1 Nitrospira sp. | reverse complement strand
TGGGAGTATTCACCATCGATGATGTGAGGCTCATATGACGACGACAGCCGGCTCGATGCTTTCGTGCAACGTTGATGGAGCAGTGGCCACTTTGTTGATCAACCACCCTCCGGCCAACACCTTGACGCCTGAATTGCTGGCAGAGCTGAGTGCCACGTTCGACCAGGTGGCCAATGATGATGCGGTCAAAGTGGTGGTGTTAACCGGCGCCGGGCGGGTTTTTATTGCCGGGGCAGACATCCGGGTATTGGCCGCGATTGCTTCGTCAAAGGAAGGGGAGGCCATTGCTCTAGAGGGCCAAGCCATCTTGGATCGGATCGAAGGGTTTGGAAAACCGGTGATCGCTGCCATCAACGGGATTTGCTTAGGCGGAGGTCTGGAACTGGCCATGTGTTGCCATATCAGGTTCGCCGCCGAGGCAGCCGGTTGGGCCAGCCTGAAATCAATCTGGGCATTATGCCGGGATTCGGCGGCACTCAGCGACTTGCCCGGATCCTCGGTCAATCGAAAGCCATGGAACTGATCCTGACCGGCGAGCCGATCTCGGCGCAGGAAGCGAAGACGATGGGTCTCGTGTCGCAGGTTTTTCCCCCTGAGGATCTTCTCCGTCAGGCTCAGGGGCTGGCGCGTACGATTGCCTCGAAAGGCCAGATGGCGGTGCGTGCGTCGCTTCGAGCGATTCGTCAAGGTGTTGAGCTGAATCTTCATGACGGCCTGGCCTTGGAAGCGCGCCTGTTCGGCGCGTTGTGCGACACGGAGGACCGACGAGAAGGTGTGTCGGCGTTTTTGGAGAAGCGGCAGCCGCATTTCATGGATCGATGAATGGCCGTTGTGTGTTGAGGCGATGTGGAGCCGAGAATGGCACCGTCTTTCAGCAAGCGGGCTCTGGCGTTGGGCGGAGGTGGCTTCACCGGCTACCTGTTCGAAATCGGCGCGTTGACCGCCCTGGACGATCTCTTCGAAGACGGTGTGACGATGAACGATCTCGATCTGTACGTCGGGGTGAGTGCCGGCGCGGCGGCGGCGTCACTTTTGGCCAATGGCGTCAGGCCGCAGGAGATTCTGGACACGATTCTGTCCGGCACCAGACCCTACTACTTCGATCATCGGAATGTGTTTTCTCCCGCCATCGGTGAGGGACTCAAAACGGTGTGGCGGGTGACCCGGCAGCTCGTTCCGTTGCTGAAACTCTATGTGCGTCACTATGGAGAGATGACGTTTATCGATTTGCTCGACAAGGCACAGGACGCGCTGCCGAGCGGGATTTACACGCTGGAACCCCTCGCCAAGTACCTCGAGGCGATCTTCAAGGTCAAAGGCTTGAGTAACACGTTCGGCGGACTCACCAAAGAACTCTATATTCCGGCCATCGACCTGGAAACCGGCGATGGTGTGCTGTTCGGCGACCAGAATTGGCAGGACGTGTCGATTGCACGTGCCGTGACGGCCTCCTCAGCCGTCCCGATTTACTTTTGTCCGGTCCGGATCCAAGGCCGGGACTACACTGATGCGGGTATCGGTCGCATGGCCTTCTTCGAGGTCGCCGTTCAGAAGCATGTGGACTTCATGATCATGATCAACCCGATGGCGCGAACTCAGGAGCGGCTGGCCCGGCCGGCGCAGCCCGCCGTCGGCAAGTCCGGGCGTCGATTGCGAGACAGGGGATTTTTGTCCATCGGGGAACAGGCTTCCAGGATCAATTTCGACGCGCGTTTCTCGCAAGCCTTGGAGGGCTTCCAGCAGGACTATCCGGAGAAGGAAGTGCTCGTAATTTCTCCAGTGGAAGCCGATGCCCTCCTGTTCGAACGAAGTTTTTTGAGTTACGACGACCGGATTCATCTCCTTCGGGCCGGTTATGTCGCGGTATGGACGCTGGCCCGGGATCGTTTTGGTGACCTGGCCGCGCAATTCGGTCGCCATGGTCTGGTGATATCGCGGGCCAGGTTCGAGGGCCGTGCCGGGCGGCGCCTGGAGCAGCTTGAGGAAGTGGCGATGGGTTCTGCTCCGAAGCCTCTTTGTCCCCTGGTTGGGCCGGCACGCATCGGCGGTCTCGGCGCGGCCTGGCGTAAGGCCAAGTAAGCCAATCCGCAGAGGTACGTATGGCGACGCCACACACACTGTTCAAGGGGTCGCTCGCGGCGGCGGAAGCGGCACGCGACACACGTGCCTATTCAGGATTCATTGCAGGGCTCTTCGAAGGAGTCGTTCGGAGATCGCTCTTTACCGCGGCATCGATCCCGGCGATGAGCGACGACGCGACGGAATTTCTCGACACCCTCCGTTTGCTGCTGGTCGACACAGTGGATCCGGAAGCCATCGATCGTGACGGCGCAATCGGCGAAGACGTGATCGGGGCGTTCAAAGCGATCGGGGCTTTCGGGATCAAAATCCCGCGCAGCTACGGCGGGTTGGGTCTCTCGCAGTCGGAGTATCACACGGTGGCGACTCTCCTCGGCAGTCACGACGCGGCGACCAGCGTGTTGCTGTCGGCCCACAATTCAATCGGAGTGGCGGAGCCGGTCAAGCTGGTGGGAAATCGTGAGCAACAGCAGCGGTTGTTGCCTCGATTGGCCAGAGGAGCGATTTCCGGATTTGCGCTGACGGAAAAGAACGCGGGGTGCGATATCTGGGCTCTCAAAACCTATGCGATTCCTGTGCATGAAGGTGGCGTCTTGGTGGGGTATCGACTCACGGGTGAGAAGTTGTACACAACGAATGCCCCTCGTGACCAGCATGAATTCCTAGCCTCACTCCTCGTCGTCATCGCTCAGATCGTCACGGTGCCTCAGGACGTCGACCGTCCCAAGGAGGGGCGACGCTTCGGAGCCTTTGTCGTTGAGACGAACTCTGAGGGGTGCCGCTGCACGCGTCTCAATTTCATGGGGGTGCGGGGCATCTACAATGGGCAGGTGCATTTGCGCAATGTGTTTGTGCCGGTGACCGACCGGCTTGGAGACGAGGGGGAAGGCCTGCGGCGCGCCTTGGAGAGCCTCACGGTCGGACGACTGACGCTGCCTGCCGCCTGCCTGGGCAATCTTAAACAATGTCTCTGGCTGGCCCGGGCTCGCGCGCAGCAGCGGGTGCAATACGATCGTCCGATCGGCGAGCATACGGATATCGGTTCCAAAATTGTTCTCATGGCGTCCCGCGTGCTGGCGCTTGAGGCCATCGTGAAGATCACGGGAATCTGGGCCGATGCCAAGGTGGATGTCCGGCTGGAATCGGCGGCGGCAAAGGTACTGGCAACGGAATGGCTGTTGGATTCGTTGCTCGATCTGTTCCGTATCTATGGCGGGCGGGCATTTGAGACGCCTGATTCGTTGCGTCTCCACGGGGACTTGCCGGTGCCGATCGAACGGATGATTCGGGATGCGCTCATTAATGTGATTTGGGAAGGCAGTAATGGCATTTTGACGCTATGGATTGCGAGGGAGGGACTTACCGAGTACGTGACGCAGGGCAGGACGTTGCTGGAAGGCGGGATCGATGAAATGGCTCAGGCTATCCCTTTTTTCACGAGGATCTCCGCGCGAGCCTTCAGTCCGATGGGCTTCCTTATGCGAGGTCCGCGGTCCGGGGCCGACACGGCCTCATGGCAGCGGTTTGTGTCAGCGCAGAGCCATGCGCTCGCGCGGAAGGCGCTATGGGTCAGCGCCCGAGACCGGTACAATCTCCCGCGCAATCAACGTGTGCTTCGAAGCCTGGTGACAGCCGGCCTCCAGCTATTTGCCGTGGAAGCGTTGTTGTGGTACGCATCACAACCGAAGATTCGGGAGCAGGCCTTGTCGGGAGCGCTGGTTGAAGATTTCTGTCTGCGAGTCAAGGAGACGTTTTATCCCACACCGTTACTCTCGCTGAAGGCGCCCTTGTGGGATGACGATCGGAGACTGTTTCATCTGGCGAAAGACATTCTTACAGGTCGGGGTGAGTGGTTGGAGGAGGGCATTATTCCCTGCTGTCCGGGCGGGCGAACCGGTGCCGCTGAGCCGGCCGGTGTGATGCCAGGGGCTTTGGTGGAGCCTTGGTCGGGTCATTGAGGTCGGGATGAGGCGGCGGTGTCTTCCCAGGATGCATGTTGAATGGAGCCTGTATGACGGAAATGTCCGGGTATTTTGAAGCGATCAAAGACCGCTACGCATTGACCAGTGATTATACGTTGGCCGAAAAGCTTGGGAT
>JACOEF010000958.1 GCA_024998705.1 Nitrospira sp. | reverse complement strand
TGCATCAGTGGGCAGGTCTCGACGAGTTTGATCGGCAACGACGCGTTTCAGGAGGCCGACAACATCGGCCTCAGTCGGCCCTGTACAAAATACAATTTTCTTGTGAAGGACGTGAACGACCTGGCGACCACCATCAAGGAAGCATTCTATATTGCCACGACCGGCCGTCCGGGACCGGTCTTGGTGGATATTCCTAAAGACGTGTCGATGGCCAAGACAGATTTCACCTATCCGAGCTCGGTCTCGATTCGTGGATACAATCCGACCTACGAGGGCAACAAGTGGCAGATCAAGCAGGCTGCCGAAGCCATCATGAAGGCGAAGAAGCCCATTCTGTATGTCGGCGGGGGGGTGGTCTTCTCGCAGGCTTCCAAAGAGTTGCTTGAATTGGCCGAGATGACCCAAATCCCAGTGGATATGACCTTGATGGGGCTCGGGGCATTTCCTGGTGAACATCCGCAATCGATGGGAATGATGGGCATGCACGGCACCTATTGCGCCAACATGGCCGTGCACTATTCGGATTTGGTCATTGCGGTGGGGGCCCGTTTCGATGATCGGGTGATGGGGAAGGTGTCGGAGTTCTGCCCGTTCGCCAAAGTCATCCACATCGATATCGATCCGACGTCGATTCGCAAGAACATTCATGTCGATATCCCGATCGTGGGCGATTGCAAGGCGGTGTTAAGGGAATTGAATCAAATTCTCCGTGCCACCGTGAACGGGAATCAAAAGGACCTGCGCAAGCCTTGGTGGGATCAAATCCGGGAATGGCAGCAGGCCCATCCGTTAGCCTACCAGCAGGAGCCGGATGGCGCGATTAAGCCGCAGCATGTCGTTAGACGTTTGTATGAATTAACGAAGGATCGCGATCCGATCGTGGCGACCGATGTCGGTCAGCACCAGATGTGGACAGCCCAGTACTTCAAGCTTGCCCGACCGAATCGTTGGTTGACCTCAGGCGG
>JACOEF010000957.1 GCA_024998705.1 Nitrospira sp. | reverse complement strand
GATCGCCGGTGCAAACAGCACCCACGGCGATAACACCGGCGTCTCGCAAGACATTCACAAGCAGCTCTTGGAATTCATGCAGAACGAAGATGCCACTGGAATCATCATGGTCGGCTTACCGGGGACCAGTAAGAGCATGGTGTCCAAAGCCGCCGGCAAGGAAGCCGACATCCCCACGATCGAATTCGAACTGGGCGGCGTCAAAAGCGCCAATGTCGGGGCCTCCGAGCACAATATGCGTCAAGCACTCAAAGTCATCGGCACGATCACGAACCACGCCCCTTTATTT
>JACOEF010000956.1 GCA_024998705.1 Nitrospira sp. | reverse complement strand
ATTCCAAGACACAACCTCGGCTCAGTTTCAGCTTCTCACGACAGCGCTGGATGGGAGCGACTCAGTGTTGACGGCGGTTGGTGATGACAAGCAACGGATCATGGGGTGGGCGGGAGCAATGCCGGATGGTTTTTCTCAGTTTGAGACTACTTTCTCTGCCGGTCGAGTGCAGCTATTGTCAAACTGGCGTTCTCACGAAGATCTTGTCCGCATTCAGCATGTGATCGCGTGTCGCATTGACCCAGAGAGTGAATGCCCTGAAGCCAGGGCCGAGCGTGAGGTTCATGGAGAT
>JACOEF010000955.1 GCA_024998705.1 Nitrospira sp. | reverse complement strand
GGGATTGGAAGATGGTCGATTAGCACGACGGATTGATCATGCACGCGCCATTCCATTCTGTGGGCTACAGGTTCCTGTCCGCCTGTCAGAGATGGAGCGCGCGCAGGATGCCGTGAGTCGCGTGCGATGGATTACAGGACCGGTGCAGTGTTCGCGGTGTGATGGCTATCATCCGCCGGCGAAAACTGACGTTGGTTCATCCGTGGCACCAGATCTCTCCCGTGCGAACAGTGACTCTGAGATTCACTGTCCGCTTTGTCAGGGGAGTTCACTCAGCTTTGAACGCGATGGGTTACTGCTGACTGCCCATTGTTTATGTGGG
>JACOEF010000097.1 GCA_024998705.1 Nitrospira sp. | reverse complement strand
TACGTTCCGAGAATCGGACACAGCTCGCATCCGTTCACAATATCCATTCTAACTACACACCGCCCACCCAGCTTAAGGTTCCGACCAGACCTTATCTGGATCCTTTGGAGCGTCTTCTTGCTCGCTAACCTGCCTGGGGCCCTCTTGCCCACAGCACACTCTGCGACCTATGAGATTGTTTTTGAAGAGGGCGCATTCCAGTATGACTCAGCCTCATCGGCCGAGAATCAAGACAATAAGTATCTCGCCCGCGTGACCGTCAGAAAAGATGGACAGATCTTGGCAGAAAACCTTCGAGGCTCCACACTACCCGATGCGTGGGCGGTCTATAAGCGCTGGAACGTCGATCTCAAAAAGACACTTCCTCCCACTGATACGGATGTCCTGACTGTGTTCAAGGACTTCGAGAAACAAACCACCTCGTTGCGGGAATCCAAAACAAGGGTGGGTGGCACCATGCTTGCCGACCTTGCAGATATTCTCGACGTGCTCAATCGCGTGCCGGTGCTCAGTGGAGGGAAATACCCGTTCGTGATGGGAATACACCAGGGCGGAAAATCCGTTCATGGCAAACCTTATGTCCCACGGCTACTCGGCGGAACGAAGGAGAGGCCATATTCCGCGGGGGATTCATCCTCAAGAGCTTCGGCCGTTGGCGGCCATATTAAGACGTTGAACCAAAACAACGCACAGCACCAAGCATTTATTGCGACTGGTATCAATGTACATGATGGCCGAAAGTCCGATGACTACAAGGATTCGGAAGGCTGTTTAACTATTCGCCCACAGGATTGGAATACCTTTTATCGAGCTTTACCCACTCCCGATGAATGGGAAAAAGGCAGGCATATCGGAATGGTACACATACGCCGCGGCTCGGCATCAGAGTGATGGGTTGGCGGTATCGCGTTCATTCCGGGACGATATTCCGATGGAGTTTATCGAAGACACTGAGGAGGAGGAGATGATGGGGGCTGGGAGAAAAAGCTTGCTCCGGATGGGACGAGCTTTCGTCCTTGTGGTGTTAACAGGCGCAACCACCCTTTTCTCGTTTCAATACTCCGCGAGCCAAGAACTTCCCACTCGAATGAAAATCAGATTGTGCTACCGCGCGGGCGCCACAAACGCTGATCTCATGCAACAATGCACAGGACTCAATGTTCCTCCCGTCGTCTTCGATAGTTGCATGCGCGGGGGCACGTGCTTTAGTGAACCGCCAGTGGACGGTAGCCCTGCTTACCCACCTGGCTACCCGTTCTGCGGAGCGCCGGGATTGCCCGCCTGTCCTAGTCCAGCGCCATGCGGATATGGGAACACCATCCCATGCCCTCCCTATTCGCCTAGTCAATTTTGCGGAGCGCCTGGACACCCATCCTGCAACGCACCGCAGGCTTGCGGACAAATACACACTCTACAGTGTCAGCCCATAGGGCCAGTCACGACTGGGGATCCTTTCGCTTTGGGACGGTTAAGACCATCTTGGCGTGTGGGACTCCCGGGCCCGGATAGAACTCCACAGAACCTCCAAGATCTTGAAGCATTAGGCGTCAGAGGGGTGGAGTTTGCTGCGCTACCCATCCCGATGCCGCAGGCGGTGGATTCCTGTCGCAATCGCTCTGGTTCTCCTGAAGGGTTTTTCGGGTGCCTCGTCGAAGAAGGGTTCCCGGAAGAGTACAGAATTGCCCGTCACTGTCGAAGGGCCAACCCATCCGATGCTGGAGCTGCGCTGCTCTGCAGCTCCGGTCGAGAAGATCTCCAACAAGGATATCGACAGCTCAAGACCATCAAGCGCTGTATCGACTCAGGCCGGAGATCTCAATATGAAGTTGCTGACTGCCTCGGGAATCAGTTCCTAGGTACGAATGAACGGTACTATTTAGGATGCGTCACAAAGAACGAGGGTGATTTATCAAAGGCTGCAGTATGTGCTCTTGCGAAGGATCTCAATGCCGAACAGCAAGTGGCCTTGGCGTGCGCAGTCTCGACAGGGGGGCAACCAGCTCCCTTCGTTGCCTGTACAGGTGGCCAGTTACTTAAGAGGGAGCTCACCAAATGCTAAGAATATGGGATCGCCACCGAGCAGGGATGCTATGGCCCGAATAATGAAATCAGAAAATGTTGGGATGAGCTTGACTCACAGGCGAGGGTAGCGATGGGAGCAAACAGCGAAGGATACAAAGCCTTCGCATTTATGAAGAATAATGTCTTTGCCCCAGGGCCAAACCATGAATTCGTCAGGCATTTCAATAATGCACTGAACGATGTACAACATGGCCCAGGCCCGAACAATGACATCGTGCGATTCGGACAGTCCCTGGGAAACACGCTCAGCAGCGTGGAATCCTCGGTGAGAGACGTTTTTGGCTTTCGACCCTAAACAGTAAGGATTTCATGCTCCTCCGGCTTCGTAGGCATGTACTTCTTCAGCAGACGTCATACAAACGATTGCGTCGTTTTTCTTCCGCCGCCTCGCGACCGCCAATCACAAAATAGACATAGGGAACACACAGCGTGGCGATAGTCACCAGGATGACCACCGTGGCCGATGGAATCATGACCTCACGCATACCGATCACCCAGTCTTGCGCCCCCACCGCCATCTGATCAGACATCACTCCCCGGAGTATCGGCCAGAGCAGCTTGAACCCCTCCTGTACATGTTCCGGCGTCAAGAGCTGATACATGAAATTGAAAAAGACCGACAGGAGAATGACCTTGATGATGTTGGCCACGATCATCGACTGGTATATGTCCTGAATTGCCCGTTTGCAGACCTTTCCGATGTAACAGGAGCCAAGGTTATGTCCAATCATGACCGCATACCCCACGCCGTAGGTGACCCCAATGAGCTGCGCGAATACCTGATCGAAGAGGCTCGGATCTGGATCTCCGAAGATCGGCATCAAGCTCCCTAAGACGCCCAGTCCCATCGGTACCCCTAGCATGTTGATCAGCCCATCGACCACGACGCTATGCACGCCCACCTCGGTATAGGCAAAGCTGCGATCGAGCAGAATGAGATGTTCCGGAAGAGGCGTGCCTAGCTTCTCCACCACCGCCAACTCCTGAATCTCGCTGATCGCCGCAATTAGACTTCGCGGACGGCTTCGGCCTGAAGCCCCCTCCGCAAAGATCGGTCCTCGCCGCGTCGCTGATTGTTCCATCGCTACATGCTCCCCGAGCCGCTCAGGTTGATCAGGGGTCGAAAATAGGACAGGAGAATCGTCAGGATGAAAAACAAGAGCCCCAGCGCAATGCGCTGTTTGTAGGCCCCGAACCAGAACGTCGCAACCAGGGTGGCGGAGGCGAGGATCCGGAGCGGGACGCCGGCCAGCAACGTCGTATTCACCCATGATGACACGGCAATAAAAGTTTCCGGGTCCATACCTGTACTCCTATCCTCGACCGAGTTGGAATTCGGTCACTAACTGCATAAAGGCCACCTTGCGAGACTCGAGTTCCGATTCGGCGATCCGAAATGCCTCCAGTTTGACCGGCACGAAATAGCCTCGCTGTTTGATGCCCGCTTTCTTCGTGAATATGTCGAACGGCCGGCCGTAGAAATGCTCTCCAATCTCCATGACCAAGAGATCTGCAGCACCCAGA
This sequence comes from Nitrospira sp., assembly GCA_024998705.1. GTDB lineage: Bacteria > Nitrospirota > Nitrospiria > Nitrospirales > Nitrospiraceae > Nitrospira_A. Next base: position 784 of record JACOEF010000097.1, on the reverse strand, counting down.
ATCTTCACCAGTCGCCGCAGTGTATCCTCACGATCGGTCGATCGAATGAGTCCCAATTCGACGACCTTTTTCTGCCGTGCCAGCTCTTTGGCGGCCTCCAGAATGGCATCCGGCGTCACATAGACGACCCCTTTGAGGGAAAACGCCGCCCACTTGTTTCCTTTGAGTGGACGATTGATCCGGGGCGCCACGATCGCCAAAACCTCTGGGCCTGCACACCAGCTGTCCAACGGCTTCTCGCGCATTTCCTGGGTGCTGAGGATCATCTCCTTCACGCGGGCCTGCCCATCGGCTTGCCGAAGAATCACCCCCAGCCGATCCTTCCCGATCCGATGATGGCCCTTGATTGCATCCAACACTTCACTGAACCACGGGATGGACGTGCCGGCAAAACACTCTTGGAGCTTGATCGCGCTCACAACCGGATGATCGCCCATTGCATGGGCGGCCGTCGCACGAAAGCGCGGGATCTTGCCCAGATCATGTCCCAATGCAGCGACCAGCACCTTCGGAATCATCAGGTCCCCGTCCCGGTAGGTCTGCTTGAGCAGCGCCAACGCTAACTCTGTGACCCGATAGGTATGGTCCCGCAACGTGACTTTCGCGAGCGTATCGCGAATCGAATAGAGGTCCGTACATTCCTCGTCGCGCTCGATACCGGCTGTCACGATCGACGGACAATCTCCGTATTCCTCAAGAATTTTCACCACCGTCAGCAGTGGCTCCAGTGCGCGCTGGCTCTCAATCACCGGTTGATAGGGCATGATGAAATCCCGAATGAGTG
>JACOEF010000954.1 GCA_024998705.1 Nitrospira sp. | reverse complement strand
GAGATGATGATCTCCACCGGGTGAAAACGCACCCCACTGGACACATCCAGATCCAGATCGGAGTGATGCATCATGTGAAAGCGCCACAGGATCGGCACGGTATGGAAGACCTGATGCTGCCAATAGATGATGAAATCGAGGGCTACAATCGCCAGGGCGAGTTCGAGCCAGGCCGGCCCTTCGACCCAGTTCAAGAGACCCCAGCTATGGTCCTGCGCCATCGCCGCTGTTGTCACGACACCGCCCATGAACAGCAGACGGGCGAGGACTGTATTCAAGACCACGATCGTCAGATTG
>JACOEF010000007.1 GCA_024998705.1 Nitrospira sp. | reverse complement strand
CCATCATGTCCACAGGGAATATGCGTCACATCCATCGCCTGTCAAGGGTCACCCAAATGTCCCCAGTTGTGGTCATCGAAAAGTCCCCACCCAGGGTTAGGTTGTCGGTGACGGCTCTTCGACCCGCACCAGACCGGCTTTGAGTTTCTCCTTGAGCCGGTAGGAATGGCCGCGGATATTGATCGTGATGGCATGGTGCAGGACTCGATCCAAGATCGCGGTCGCCAACACCCGGTCGCCAAACACCTCGCCCCAGGCGCCGAAGCTCTGGTTACTTGTCAGAATCATCGCGGGAGATTAGGGTCAGCAACTGTCTTGGAAATCAAGCCGGCTGACTGACCGGCACCCGCCACGGCGTGCCACACTGCAGCATCGCGTTGAGAGTCGTCAGTAACTTTCGCATGCAGGCCGTCAACGCCAGCTTCTTCGCCTTCCCGGCTTGGCAAAGGAAGATAGGGTCAGGTCTTGCAATCAAACATTTGTCGGCTAATAGCTGGCCGAATCCTGCTCCCCTCATTGACAACTGACTGTTCAGTCGATGAATTACTGCCACGACACGGACATCTTCTGGAGCCATCCGGCCTTCGGCACCAACTCTTATTTCCCGCGTGGCAAACCAAAAACGCTCTCCCCACCGCCAAGGAACGCGGCCGGTTTGCCTGATGAACGCTCCGTAGCTTCCAACTATCCTGCCCCCCTTGAAATTGAGACCACCTCTACGACATGGTCCGGAGAGGACCGAGGAGGTAGCGAGATGACAGCGGACGCAATCGAACCGATTGAGCGGTGAAGGGCCAGACGATGAGTGGCGTTGGTGGTGAGTATCCTGAAGGGCGAGCCCTCCGTGGTAGAGGCGGCGCGGACACATGGGCTGACGGTGGCGGAGGTGGACGAGTGGCGAGAGAAGTTTCTGTTGGGGGCTGAGAATGCGCTCCGGAGCCGCCCGAAGGATGAAGAGGCCGTAAAGGACGAGCAGATTGAAAAGTTGAAGCAGAAGATCGGGGATCTCGTCCTCGACAACGATATGTTACGGGAGGCGTTGAAGCCCTATCCTTTAGCCCGGAAGACATCCGACGCGTGAGGGCCAGCGTGTCGGGTGTCTCGGAACGGCGGAGCTGCCAGGTGCTGGGTGTGAGCCGAGCCTGCCTGCATCGACCGGCCGTCGCGAGGGGGCGACGCAGGCGGACCGACGCCCCGTGGACGGAGCGGCTCCGCCAGCTGATCCAACAGCATCCTACGTTCGGGTATCGACGACTGTGGGTGCTGTTGCGAAGAGGTGGCTCCGGTTGGTTGGACAGTGCAGGCCATTCCTTAAGTGGCACCTGACGAGTTGCTGACTACGCGGCCGTGAGCCGTGTCGTCAGATGGTCATAGTACACCTGGTCGGGCGTCTGGCCGTCAAGCGCCTGGTGCGGTCTCGCCTAATTGTAGAACATTCGGTGATCTGGGCGGGATGGACACTGAACTGAATTGCTCGGCCAAGTCGGCCAGCGTCTTGCCACCTTTGATGGCGGCGACAGCCACTTGCGCCTTAAACGTGGGCCCATGAATCCGTCTCGTTCTCTTCATTGCCTCGCTCCTTTGGTTCGCCACCCCCCTGGTGGCTTCGGTGAAGCCAGGCTACCACTTATCACACTGTCCGAATTTCAGGAGCCCCCTCTATGCTTGGTGAGCCTAGTATATTAATGCCGCTGGCAGGGCGAATACTTCACCAGCGGGATTTGAACGTCTGAGCCTTGAGAGGACAGACGAAAACGAGGTAAAACAAAGGGATGATACCAAGAAGCCTTCCGATGGGTAATATCGATTTACAATGGGTTACAAGCTTGTTGTCCTATATAGGACAAGGTTAATCCATGTTCGTGATCGAGTGTGATAGCTAGGAGCGACTTGATAGCGCCCTATTGATTGCTATGTGATCACTGGGCCCTAACTACAAGGCCGAAGTCTCTTTCAAACTCAAGCCGAAGAACCGCATTGCTGGATCTCATTACTTCTTTATGCACCAGAATCACTTGAAAGGCTTAGTCGGAAAGTGAGATGAGATCAGAGCAGGCGGTTATAACCGGAGGATTTAGCATTAATAATGGGCCGAAATCATTGAAATCACAGGAAACGTTAACTTGCGAATGCTACAAGAGCGGCCTTGTGGATAGTCCCGTTTTAATTTTTCTCTCTTGCTAACAGTGATGGAATTTAGTGCACTATTGAACAATAGTGGACCTATGCTACATTGACTATACGTGTATACACAGCTAATCTATTGCGCATTTTGAGGAGCGAATGGTCCGGCCTGGCGCCGGTTCGCTTCTCTGGTGTATCCCGCAAGTTTTCGATGACCGACCACGACAAAGGTGACCCATGGGAACCTATTTTGCACTGATGGAAGCAGCAGCGAAGCATGGCGAGGACTATCAAGACCTCGACCACCTAAGAGAGATACTGGTAGCCGCCCAGCAGGGACGAGCGAACACAGAAGAAGTCTTAAGGGTGGTTAAGCAGCTGGATCTGTGGCGAAACCGTGTCAATGCTTTTCTTGAGGAGGCTGAGGCTCCGGTTGCTGAACAGGCCCGGAAGGCTCTGGACCGATTGGAAGGGCTGAAATCTGCGCTAGAAGCTTCGTCGAATGTTGTTCGTACGTAATATTAAAGTTTCTGACTTTGCTATAGCTTATTACAAAGAATTTCCCAGGGACCGTAACCCATTTTACTCCGCCTTTTGAGTCCCTCTCCCCACTCGTTCTTTTTACGTCTGTCAATATAATGTCTCGTAGAGCCCCATTATCTTCGGTTGTATAGCCAGCCGCCAACCCCTTATAAAGTACGGCTTTACCTAATACTGCAGTGTCTTGTTCGGAAAGAATATCGACCCATGCCTCGGTATCCTTCCAGGGCACACCCGGCAGTCCCCCACGTCCCATAATTTTATAAAGCCATTCGCTACTGTATCGCAGCCAAGGCCACTTGGGGTCCCATTCGTAGTTCCAGACAACTTTGCGAGCGCCCAGGCCCGCACTGATAGCGGTGCTCAACACGCATACATAGTATATGAAAACGTAGACAGCGTTTTCATATAACCGCGAAATAATTCCATGAAAGCTATAATCATGAGATGCGTACTCAGAAGCCATGAGACGCAAGACTGTTTCCAATGTGAGGGTATGACGAACTACACCAAAATGCTGTGCCAATTCGACCAAAGCGATCCACACTAGGTGAAATGGCACGGAATAGAGAATTGCCTTACCGATCTCGTCCGTCCAACTACGAGGGAGAAGATTCCGGGTAAACTCTCCAGACAGATAGAACGATCTATAAAGAAAACCGGGCACCGCGAGCAGGAGGTAAATAAGGCTGAGGAAGGCAATGTTTGGCATGCAAGGGAGATTTCAATGGGCTGCCAAGCTAGCCCGTTGGGGCTAACCTGTCAAGGGTAGGGACTGTCAAAGGGCTGGATAAAACCAGTCCATCTTGCTTTACGCATCGAAGCCTTGACTAGGCTCCTTTGAAATGACCAGAAAGCTCAATGCTTTTTTTATTTGGGCAAAGAAGCCTGCGTTCACGTTATGCCCTTCCGCAAGCTGAGTAATGCGTTTGTACCTTAATATCTCAAAATTCGGCGGATCCCCGGCTGGATGGAGCGACTGTGATTTGGCAAAACTCAGCATGCTATTGGCAGAGCTGTCAGTGTGCTTCAGAACTGAAAGAAATGCTGCTTCAAAGCTCTGCCCCTCTGGCCTTCCCAAATACTCCCTTCCCTTCGTATTCGTTTTTATCATGTCTAGAATCTGATTCGCGTTGGCTTCCCCGGAAAGCAGCCGGTGGTACCACTGCCCTCCCTCGTGCGCCCTGATGGCCAGAAGTGCTCCAATCAAGGGGAGGTACATGGCCTCAAGTGGAGAGCACGTCATGAGAATAATGCTCATGGTGGCAAAGCACTGCTCTTGAGTCCGCAAGCTAAGATTAAAGATATCAGCGAAACATGAGAAGCAGTCAACAGTGCCACTGATGTCCTGTGCTTGAGGATGGACTGCCCGTGCCAACTTCTTTATTTGATACTGCTCAGCAAGGAACGTTTGGAAATGGGCGGTTGGCGGGTCGGGTAGTGAGTATTCCAAATCAAGGAACCGCCGGAGATAGCCGTCAACGTCTAATCCCTTTCCATATACCGCCCTGATGGAATGGCCGAGCTGCATCTTATCAATGGCGATGACAAACACAATACTTTCGATATCAAAAACATGTTTTATTCGTTCCAATAATTCGATCGCGTATGTTGGTCGGCCCCGGTCAAGTTCATCAATAAAAAAGACAATGGGCTTATCCTTGCTGGGCCCAGCAGAACGAATAGCTTTAATTGCCTTATTCATTCTGTCCTTGAAAGATTTAATGGCGACTTTTTCTATTTCATATTCCTTCACTCTTTTCTTCGCCAGT
>JACOEF010000953.1 GCA_024998705.1 Nitrospira sp. | reverse complement strand
TCAAAATTTCCTTCATCAACGAAATCGCCACGGTCTGTGAAAAAGTGGGCGCCGACGTGCAGATGGTCTCCAAGGGCATGGGCCTCGACAATCGCATCGGGAACAAATTTCTGCATGCCGGGCCTGGATTCGGAGGTTCGTGTTTCCCGAAAGACCTGGCAGCACTCGTCCAGACCGGTGAGCGTGTGGGCTACCCGTTTCAGATCGCAGGGGCTGCCGCCAAGGTGAACTACGAACAGCATCTGCGAATGGTCGAAAAGGTGAAAGAGGCCTGCGGCGACGTGAAGGGAAAAACGCTCGGCGTATTGGGCCTGTCGTTCAAGCCCAACACCAACGATATGCGGGAAGCCCCGTCCCTGACAATCTTAAGCGAACTCATGAAGGCAGGGGCGACGATTCGCGCCTATGACCCGGCCTCAATGGAGGAGTCGGCGAAACTCCTGCCGGGAATGGTGCCCTGTCAGGATACCTACGACGTCGCGGAAGGCGCCGACGGCTTGATCATCATGACCGAATGGAACCAGTTCAGAAACCTTGACTTCGATCGGCTGAAGAAATCCATGCGGGAACCGCTGCTGCTGGATCTCCGCAATACCTACGAATCAGACCGTGTGGTTGGCTTTGGATTCCGCCACGTCTCGGTCGGTCGCCCCACGAAAAATCCGGCCGCCTAACCGGCGGCCGGACGGCCCACACTAACTGAGTAGCTTGGCAGGCTCGGCCTGAGCGCCCTCTTTGGCCTTCGGCTTATAGCCCATCTGATCGAGTACCTTCATGATCCGGGTCTTCAGCCGGTCATCGGCATCCGCCAGGGCCGTGGCAAGGGGCTCGACGGCCGGCTTCCCGATCTTCCGAATAATCTCCGTGGCCGACTGACGCACATCATCTTCCTCAGAAGCCAACAACGGCACGAGTGACGAGACGGCGGTTCCGCCGATCTTAATCAAGGAATCGTAAGCTCGCTGCCGCACATCGCCCACCTCATCGGTCAGGGCCTCGACGAGCGGCAGAACGGCGCGCGGATCTTTCAACTCACCCAGCACTTCCGCCGCATATTTTCGATTGAGCCAATGCGAATCCTTGAGATCGATCAACATGGCATCGGCTTTGGCCGCATTCGGGTCTTTCGCCCGGATCCGGAAGCTCTTCGCAATGCGCTTGCCGCCTTCTTCCACGACACGGATCGTCGCGCCATCGCCGGGCTTGATCTTGAGGAAATCTTCGAGGGCCTCGTCACCGACGTCCAACACCACGGTCTTGCCGTCGTACGCAAGCAGCTCCACCTCCAACTGCTTGGCCTCAGGATTGACGGCCACCACCCGTTCCGTCACCAGGTTGAACCCATCCTTCTTGGTGCCGCCCTTTGGTCCGATCTGAATCAGCTTTGCCGGTGCTTCTTCTGCCATAGTAGAGTTCCTTTATCGGGTTATGACGAGGTCGCCTGTTTCCATCCCAAACTTGCAAGGACACCTGCGACGGTTTCCTGCACCATCGTATTTTCATCTTCCAGGAGGGGAAGCAATGGTTCGATGGCCTGCTTCGCCCCCAAGCGCGCCAACGATTCGGCGGCATTTCGGCGCACGAGCCAGTCCTCATCCTGAAGGGACTGGATCAACGCATCGGCGCTACGCGGATCACAGATCTTGCCGAGCGCTTCCGCGGCATGACGCCGCACCATCCAATTGGGACCCAGGAGTCCGCCGATCAGCGCATCGACGGCCCTGGTATCACCGATCTTTTTCAACACCCGCGCCACGTCTTCACGCACCGTACCGTCGCCGAGTGCCTCGATCAATCCCGGCGTCGCACGGGAGTCGCCGATCCGTTCCAGGGCCCAGACGGCCGCCGTCCGGACGGCTCCGTCCTTGTCTTTCAGGGCCACCATGAGGGGATCCACCGCACGCGGATCGCGGAAACGCCCTAACGCATTCGCCGCCTGCTCGCGAATCGCCCATTCATCATCGGTCAACGCCTCCAGCATCTGATCGAACGCCACCGGCCCGATCCGCACCACGGCCGTTGCGGCCGCTTCGCGAATCACCACGTCCTCATCGGCCATCAGGCCGATCAGTTGCGGAACGGCCTCGATGCCCATCTGCCCAAGGCTCGCCATCGCATGGTCCCGCAACGCTTCGTTGTCATCGCGAAGCGCGGAGATTAATTGTGCAATTCGCTCGGCATCACTCATGATCGTCCGATTCCTCCTGTCCGACCGGCTGTTCGCCTTCAAGCGCGGCAAGTTTGTCCGCGATGAGGCCCGCGCTGTACGACACGATGCCATCCCGGTCGGTCCGCAACCGGTT
>JACOEF010000594.1 GCA_024998705.1 Nitrospira sp. | reverse complement strand
TCTCGATAACACCGTGATCCCGCTCGAACTGACCGAACCGGAGCAGCAGGATCTGGTGGCGTTCTTACGGTCGCTCAATGGCGAAGGGTGGCAGCACGTGGCTGCGCCCGTAGAGTTTCCGAAGTAAGCCGTACGTTCGCTGATCGGAACGGCCGGGGTCGTGAGGCTCCGACCGTTCCATCCGGCTCTCCGGGCTGCTTGCAAATGGTGGTCCCGTACGGGTAACAGAGAGGGAGAAGTACATGAGCTCATCGCCGTTCCTGGATACCCATTCGTGATTGCTGCTGCCTCCCGCTGGATCGACCGCAATATTCTGGAACTCGCGCGCGACTTCCAGCTTTCCTATCTGCCGCCGCTCATGGTCTACATGGCTGCCGGAATTTCGGGTCTCACCGGCATCGTCGGTACCTTTTTCGTGAAAGACTATCTGGGTCTGTCGGCCGCCTTTCTGGCGGCGCTGGGATTCTGGGCCGGTATTCCCTGGGCGCTCAAAATGCCGTTCGGACATCTGGTCGATTTGATGTGGCGCTGGAAAAGTCTCCTTGTATATTTCGGCGCCGGGGTGATTGCGGCGAGTCTGTTGATCATGGTCGGCCTGATCGGTCACCACGAGGCGATGGTCGCCGTGCTGCCGGCCGAGGTGTGGTACGTGCTCAGCGTGTTGTTGTCGCCGATCGGCTATGTGATTCAGGACACGGTGGCGGACGCGATGACCGTCGAGGCCGTGCCCAGAGTCGATGAACGAGGGGTGCCCATCGACGAAGCCAGGCTGAAACTCATGCACACCACGATGCAGACGCTCGGGCGTGTCGCCATTATCAGCGGGGGTATCCTGGTTGCCCTCATCAATCTGTACCTGTTCAACGGCGTGGAAAGTATGCCGAAGGAGCAGGTGGCCGCGATCTATGAGCAGGTGTATCTGATGGCGTTGGTGATCCCGGCCGTATCG
>JACOEF010000504.1 GCA_024998705.1 Nitrospira sp. | reverse complement strand
CGTGGCGAATGCTATATTTGTATCGTCAGGCAGCGGCTACACCCCAGCGTGAAGGAGTAAGGTTCATGAAGTACCGTGGCGCATCGCAACTGATGGTGGGCGGAATGGCAATGGTTCTCTTAGCGGCACCGGGCTGTAGCAATATGAAGTGGTTTCAGTCGGGCTCGGATGAGCAGTCCCGGTCGGCGTCGGGCCGCTCCGGCGATGGATCTGCGAACCAGGACGGTGCACAGACTGCACAGGCGGAACAGGGTGCACAGGGTGACCAGTACCCTTCCCTTGGACGGCAAGAGGATCTGTCTGAGCCGGAGGGCGGGCGGTTGCGGGGGTTTTCGCCGCTAGTGAACGGGCAGATTTCTGGGGAGGAACGGCTGAGCCGGAGTCCAATCGGGAATATGCTGAGGCCGGTCGATGGCAGTGACAGCAGTGAGAAATGGTATAGCGAAATTCGCCGCGAGGAAGCTGCGGCGATGGAAGCCGGACTGAAAGACGTCTTCTATGGCTATGACCGATACAGCGTGGCAGACAATGGCGGAGCCGAGGCACTCACCACCAATGCCGACTGGCTGAAGGAGAACCCCACGGCGCTCCTCAAGATCTCCGGGCATTGCGATGAGCGCGGCACCCATGATTACAACTTGGTGCTCGGTGAAAAACGTGCCAAGGCGGCCAAGAGTTACCTGGTGGATCTGGGGGTCAATGCTACGCAAGTGGCGATTGTGTCCTACGGCAAGGATCGCCCCTTCTGTGCCGAACACGACGAGGTTTGCCATCAACAGAATCGGCGCGGCCACATGCTGCTCCGTAAATAGCCGAGCGGTCCCGGTGTCTTCCCGTGAGTGGGCGCCGGGACCAGGCTTTTCCCCTCCACGCGGACATGTGTCTTCCCTTCCTGGTCCCGAGGCGCTCTCCTCCTCCATCGAATTTATTCCAACATTCTGACTCCTGCTATCGGGTAGCCCTCGTCTCCGTGGGGAGCTGTTGGCCTCATTTCTGGTCGTAGCTGGACCTGGTCGCCCCTGCTCCATTCATTTCCTCTGAGGCAGAAGGGTGACAATACGCGGGAGCTTATGGTATTGAGCCACAGCAGGGGGCAGACTTTCTGCCCCTTCATTCGCCGAAGGAGTACGATTGTGAACCAGCGCTTTGGAATTACCGTGAAATTCTTGATTTCAGCCGATTCCCCCGAGGAGGCTGAAGAGATCATTGAGTCGGCCTGTGAAAAGATGGCGACTTCTATTCATGAAGGGGATGTCAGCTACGAAGGCATTGAGGATATTGAAGAGGAAGACGAGTAGGGACGGTGGCCGTCCGTGCCGCCGCGGCTGCATGGCTGCGGGGCCCCTTCGTCCTGATTGAGGACGAGCTGGTGTGAATCCAGGACGAGCCTTCCTCTCGTTTCAGTCGGAGAGACGGGGGTTATGACGGACCATGTGGAGCCTTCCGTGGCAGATTCCCGACCGTCGGGATTTCTGAACCGGATCCATCAATCCAATAAACAGTACCTTCCGCAATGGCTCGGTGTCCCGGCGCACATTCACCATGTGGCGTATCGGATGGCGAACCCGCCGGTGGAACGCCCCAACAGCCGTCGGGAGTTCCAGCATCTTCTGCAGGCCTTGGAGATTTCCGAGGGGGCCGTGGAAGATCGCTTTGGCTACGGCTTTAAAGTTGCGGCCAATGGAGACCGGCTCGTCGTCGTGTGGGAAGCCCACACGGAGTATTATAGCTACCAGGTGTGGCATGTCGTTCGCGACCCCAGCGCACCGCTCGATTTCGGGCCGATTACGTTTCCCGGCTACATGATGCCGCTGTGCCCCCTCGGCATCCGCGTGAATGCGCTCGATCTGCTGTTCCTGCCGCAAGAGCTGCCACTCGAAGGAGAGCTCCCTGCGAGGCTTCCCGGTGCGATGGTGTACGGCAGCCGCATCTTGGGCGACGACATCGTGGCCGTCACGAGTTTTACGCCCGATGAATTCGACCGCGAACGGTATCTCATCTGTTCGACCTCCGAACAAGCGCTGCGGCAACAGGTGGCGAAGATTGTGGATACGATCGTCGCCATTGAAAACTACTACCACCTGGTGATGTTGCCGATGAAGGCGTTTTCGCGCGCCGTCGATCAAATTCATGACTATGAGCAGCGCCACCTCTATCACCGGGCCGTCTTGATCGAGCAGCTCGGAGGGACGACCCCGCCGACCATGCAGAAGTGGCTGACGGTCCTGACGCAGGATCTGTTGCAGGTGAGTCGCTTGGCGGAGTCGATGCGGTACCGGCTGTCCGCCTCGGTGCCCTATGACCGTATCGTGCAGAGCAATCTGGTGGCGTTGCAAGAGCGGTCCTACCCGCCGTTTCGTCAGATCTCAGAGTATGTGAGTTGGAAGATTACCGGGGTCACTGAAGGCTATCAGCAGCTGCTCCGGCGTATCGATGCGATGGAGAAGGATTTCGAGGCGACAGTGGCCGTGCTTCGAACGCACATCGAATTGCGATTGCAGGAGCAGAATATCCAATTGCAGGATCAGAACATGAAGTTGCTGATCAGTGTGGATTCCACCACGCGGGCTCAGGCGATCCTGCAGCGCACGGTCGAGAGTCTCTCCGTGATCGTGATCACCTACTACCTGACAGGATTGGGCAGCTACGTGTTGAAGGCCTGTTACGAGATGGGGTGGCTCAAGAATGCCAATGTCGCGACCGCGATCTTTGTCCCGATTGCGTTCGCCACGTCGTTCACGCTGATGACCGTGGGCCGGAAGATTATCATCAAACGGATGGCGAATCCCGCGAAGGATTTGTCCGCGCACTGATCTTCACCACTTACCCTCCCGTCCAGCCCTTATTGGCACGATCGGTCGACTTGTTGCTGAGGATCCGCTCTCGTGGAGGGCGGCGTTTTCGGAGGGCTTTGCCCTGGGCGGCAGTCAGTTCGCACCCATCGCGCCCATTGGGCCTCACGTCATCGGGTGATCTTCAAGCATCTGTTCGATCAAGCGCTGCAGGCGGCTCTGGTGATCGCGCTGCATGCGGATAAACTCGATCCCAGCTTTTTGCTCAGTGGTCCATCGCACCTTCGCGAGTCCCACGGTGAGCGGTCGTGCCTGGTCTGGCGCCATCCCATGCAGTTCGAGGTAGTCGCCCGGTTGCATCGGCAGGGTGGTCTCAAGCGCGCACCCAGGTCCGGAGAGGTTGATCAAGGTGCCCTGGCCGATCATCGAGTCGCTCAAAAGGCGGACAGGGTAGGTGACGGTGATCCGGGTAGATGAACGCAGATCCGTGTTTATGAAAAGGCCTCCTTGCCTTGGCCCCCGGTCCTGAGGGCATAGAGACGTTGTCGGTCGGGGTTTTTCCGAACTTGAGCCAGGAGATAGCCCGCCATCTGTTCCGGCAGGGGGGGTGAGAGGGGAAACCCTTAGGACGCCATGCCGTGGCTGGATGCCGGGAGGTCAGGGGGTGTCGGTTTGATGACGATGGCCTGTCAGCCACAGCGCCAGGGGAATGCCGACCGGGAATGGCAAGAGGACGAGAACGACGATCGCCACGACGATTCCGATGGGGCTCCGGTTGGGCGAGCGAGCGCTGGTAACAGACATGGGATATGGCTCCGACCTCTGCGGTGATCGGTTATGACTGAGGGCTGCGTTATCGGCTGTCCTGGCTCGTCGGGTGGCTTTTGCTCGGCATGCTGAGCAGGTCCGTCACCCATTGTCCGATTAGGGCGACGAAGGCGATAACGGTGATGATAATTTCTGAGAGGTGTTCCATAGGGTGTCTCCCTCTGAGGTTGTGACTCTGATTGAGTGACCGACCCTCACCGGTATAGTGAGCAACCCTCGTGCCAGCGGACGCATCAGCCGATGGCCAGGAGTGGAAGGTCCTCATCTAGTCGGATCGCTCGTGGTTCGAAGTCGTGTGCGTGTCTTTTTGATCGAGCGGAGTGACGCAGTTGTGTCAAAAAGATACGCGAGTGTATTTTTACAGGTGTGCGCGTGAACGAACGGAGCGTCGAT
>JACOEF010000952.1 GCA_024998705.1 Nitrospira sp. | reverse complement strand
GTTGGATGAAGATACGCCCAGGATCAAACGACGGTTTCGGGGGCTCGACCGTTATATCGAACAGATGATTCTCAAGTATCCGTCGTATTCGGCGCGGGCACTGAATAATTTGGTGAGGAAGCAGCGCCAGATGGGACTCAATGCAGAGCATGTGGTCCGGGCTCGGATTCGCATGGTCAAAGCAAAGCTACGATCTCGGGCTTACCGCCAGGCCAAGAAAGCCTCGCTTGCCGGGGAGGCGCAATGGATTGGGCGGGAAGAAGATGCGCGTCACCTGCAGAATGCTGGTGACGCATGATGGGGCGAACGCATTGCCTGGTGCCAGCCGCGATGACGGCCTGGCTCTTTGGGCCGGACCCCACCGTTCTATTGATCTCAGCGGGAACTGGGCTTTTGCCGGATATTGACGAGCCGCAATCGACCATTGGCTATCGATTGTTTCTCTTGGCCAAAGGGTTCAAGGGGCTAGTGGGCCATCGCACCTATAGTCATTCGTTGGTCGGGACCATCACGGCCGCCTCCTTGGCCGTGATCTTCGACATGCCCTGGACGTGGATTGAAGCGGGGTTGATCGGTTGGGGTAGCCACCTAGTCTTAGATGCGTTGAGCGGGGGTGTACCCTTGTGGTGGCCATGGCATGCGACGAATCGGGAGCGGTGGGTGCTGGCGCGATGGAAGCCGTTCGGGTTCGCCGATCATCTGATCTTAGTTCTGGCAGGAGTAGCGTTTGGCGCAGCGGCGATTCACGGAAACTGGCTCGGGTGGTGGATGGAGCTCCTGAAGCGGGATATCACCCTCTCACAATGACGGCGGTTCTGCCGGCGCGAGCGCATGCTCGCGCCGGCCCTACGGCCACAGCGTGTATGGCCGTGGAATAGAGGCCGAGGCCCTGCCGTCGATGAACCATTCCGGACAGCTCGCGAGCGCATACTCAATAGCCACATGACTATGGCAGAAGACTCCAGGGGGACAATAGCAGACCAATGTGCAGGTAGGCGTCGCGGCGAGCGCCGTCCAGACTGCAAGCTGAACACGATCAAGGATCGGCCGGTAACGCGCAATATATTCCTCGTCCGACAGGTCCCGCCGTTTGTGCCCCATGACCATGTCCCAAGTCGGCGCGAATGCCCGAAATTGGCCACGGCTGCACTTTACCGTGATATCGATGCCCTTGGCATTCCCGATCTGTCCTCGATCCAATCGTGTCATCGTCGGCTCCTTTGGTGAGGGTCACCAAGTGAGCCTCTGCCGAAGGCCTCAGCTTGGCCGGGAGCGACGTGGAGAAGAGCGCGGACAGCACCGCGACGATAGGATCGCTATGGCCATTGGTACT
>JACOEF010000951.1 GCA_024998705.1 Nitrospira sp. | reverse complement strand
CGCATCCATTCGGCGAGGTAATCCACGATCATGCCGTACTGGTTGGTGAAGAATTCCGGCCGCATCTTGGGAATTTCCCAGCCTGGAACATAGGCATGGAACCGGTCAAAGAAGGCGCTGTCGATCATGTCATCGGGAAAGGGGGCCAAGAGATGACTCGTCTTGACCAGTGTGTCCATAGACTGGTTGATGTTTCCGACAAACACCATCGAGGCATAAGCGTTGATGGCATCCCGCCCACGAGAGAACGATCCTGAAGCCATGTAATCCTTCATGATCTGGACGCCGTCTTTTTCTTTAAACGTAATCCCAGCGACCTCATCAAATGCCACGACATCCCAGACGCCGACGAGTCCCACGGTGCGGCGAGCCATGTTGTAGAACAGATTCGCGACCGTCGTTTGGCCACCAGAGACAAGAATGCTGTTAGGACTGATTTCCTTGTAGATGTGGCTCTTGCCGGTCCCTCGTGGCCCAAGCTCACAGATGTTGTAGTTGTTCTCCACCAATGGAATCATGCGGGCCAACAAGTGCCATTTGACTCGCTCGCTGAAATTTGTGGGCTCTATACCTGTCGAACGCAACAAGACATCAATCCACTGCTCTTCTGTAAATGCCCTCCGACCTTGAAAAAGCTCCTCTAGATCCATGTTCGGCATCTGGATCGGCTTCAGATCCTGAATGACGAATGGCGAGCCCTTTTGATTCTCCTCAAAATAATACTGCAGCGTCACAATGCACCAGATGCCACCCACGAGCAGCTTCTCAAACTTTTTGACGTAGCTGGTGCTGACCTCAACCCCTTTCACACCAAGATTCGCAAGTAGGGCCTCATAGACGTCTCGTTTTTCATTCAGCGTCACAGTGATCTTATCGATGATTTTGAGACTGCCACGCTCACGAATGGTGGATTTGACCTTCTCCGCT
>JACOEF010000453.1 GCA_024998705.1 Nitrospira sp. | reverse complement strand
GTTTCGGGTGTATGAAACTGCTCGACCGAGAGCGTCTCCGCCTGACGATGAATGTCTTCGAGGAGCGACGGATCGATAGTCAATCGGCGCGACCTCGCCAAATCGAAGAGCTTCAGCAGCGAGTCGGGTTGCTCCAAAACCTGAGATCGTAGCTCGACCGGCACGGTCAGCGCCTCGCCGTCGAGGACGAAGTACCGATCGATCCGTGGAGACGGCAACCATCGGACCACCCGCTGCCACAAGGAGCGCCGGCGACAACGCTCGACAAATCGCATCAATGCCGCATGCAGCCCCATCGTGTGCCGATAGTATTGCTGCATAAACTGTTCGACGGCGAGTAAATGCGGCCGGTCGGTGAAGCCCAGATGTGTGGCCAGCCAGACCTGTTCGTCGAACGTGAGAATTTCCTGTGCCATACCGCCCCGACTGTGGAGGAACGAGCGGACGCGCAGCAAAAACTCCTTCGCCTCCTTGATCGCCCGATAATCGGCCTGCGAGAGAATCCCGCGATCCGACAGTTCACGAATCGTGGCGGCCTGGAAGCGCGCAGCCCCGATCCATTGCAGGAGATGGAGGTCCCGCAATCCACCTTTGCTTTTTTTGACGTTTGGCTCCAGAAGATAGACCGTTTCACCGAACTTCTGGTACTCGCGCTGCCGCTCGGCCACCTTCTGCTCGAGGTAGGTATCGAACCCGTGCGATACGACTTTTCGAACGTATCGCGCATGAAACTGCTGGAACAGATCCGCGCTGCCGGCGAGGAAACGGGACTCCATCATCGACGTTCGGACCGTCAGATCGGCGAGCCCCAAATCCACACAGTCTTGAATAGTCCGCACGCTATGGCCGACCTGGAATCCGCTGTCCCACAGCGGATGGAGCACCTGCTTCACCAGCTCGGGGATCACCTTCGCGGCGTCCGGGTGAAACAGAAACATCAGATCGATATCGGAGCAGGGTGCCAACTCCCGCCGACCATACCCACCGATCGCCACCAGGCAACAATGTTGGAATCCCGCCGTCGTGAGCGACTCGCCGCCGGTACGCGCCGCAGTCCGGTAACGGCCGACGATCACTCCATCCACCATGTCCGTGGTCGCCGTGACCACGTCGTCGCCCGAGGCGCCCGCGAGCAGCCGCTGCTGAATCGCCTGCCGCTGCTCGGCCAACAACTGGGACACCGACGCGGGAGCCACGTCCTGCTCCCTATGAGAATCCGCTTTCACAGCGTGCGACATACCTAGAGGGCGCTTTCCCCCGTCTCGCCGGTACGAATCCTGACGGCAGCGGTGAGGTCCCGCACAAAGATTTTTCCGTCGCCGATGCTGCCGGTTTTGGCGGCACGCGTAATCGTTTCGAGCACACGCCGCACCTGACCGTCGTTTACAGCGACCTCGATCTTCACCTTCGGCACAAACTCGATCGTGTACTCCTGCCCCCGATAGGTCTCTTTATGCCCCTTCTGGCGGCCAAATCCCTTGACCTCCGTGACCGTCATGCCCTGAATGCCGATCTCCAGCAGGGCGTCCTTCACTTCATCGAGCTTGAACGGTTTGACTATGGCTTCGATTAATTTCATCCTTGCCTCCAGGGGTAGCTCTCTACTGTCAGCGGTCAGCTAATAGAAGGACGCGCCACGAGTCAGGCTGACGACCGACAGCTGATTGCCGCCGGCTTCACTCATGAATACGCCCGCTCGTTATGTTGGCTCAAATCCAAACCGGTCGCTTCTTCCTCAGACGACACCCGTAGCCCGGTCAGAGAATCCACGAGCTTGAGGATGGGAAACGTGCCGATGATCGTGAACGTCGTCGTGACGACCACAACCAAAAGTTGGATGCCGAAAAGGCTGGGGTTACCGAAAAACAATCCATCGGCGCCTCCGGCATTGACGGCTTTACTGGCGAAAAGCCCGGTGGCCAGAATTCCGATCACCCCTCCGACTCCATGGATCCCCACGACGTCAAGCGAGTCATCATAGCCGAATCGCCCCTTCCAGACAATCGCGGCATAACAGGTCATGCCGGCGACCAAACCAATGGCAATGGCCGACATGGGTCCGATATATCCCGCCGCCGGGGTCACGGTCGCGAGTCCCGCCACCGCGCCGCTGGCGACGCCGAGCACCGTGGGTTTACCGCGATGCGCCCATTCGGCGCCACACCAAGCAATGGAGCCCATCGCCGCCGCGGCATGCGTCGCGAGAATGGCCGAGACTGCGACCCCGTTGGCGCCGAGCGCGCTGCCTCCATTAAATCCAAACCAGCCGAACCAGAGAAATCCGGTCCCTAGCAACGTCATCGGCAGATTGTGGGGCGCCATATAATCCGTTCCATATCCTCGACGCTTGCCCAGCACAATCGCGCAGATCAGAGCCGCTGCCCCTGAGCTGATATGAATGACGGCGCCACCGGCAAAATCCAACGCCCCCAGCTGGGCCAACCATCCGCCCCCCCAGATCCAATGCGCCAGCGGCACATACACCAAGATCGACCATAGGGCGGCGAACAGCACGACCGACGTAAAGCGCTTCCGCTCGGCAAACGCGCCCGTGATCAACGCCGGTGCAATGGCGGCGAACATCAATTGAAACAACATAAATGCCTGGTGGGGAATCGTCGGGCCGTAGACCGGATGCGGTTCGCTACCGACCCCACTGAGCCCGACCCACTCCAATCCACCGATCAGCCCCCCATGATCCGGCCCGAACGCCAAGCTATATCCGAACAGGATCCACAGCAGACTCACCACGCTCAGGATCATGACGCTTTGCATGATCGTGCCGAGCACGTTCTTGGTGCGCACCAGACCGCCATAAAACAGCGCGAGGCCGGGCATGAGCATCGCCAGCACGAACGCTGAGGACACCAGAACCCACGCCGTATCTCCGGTATCCACCTTCAGTGGAGCATTCTGCGCCCAGACCTGATTGCCCCACGACTCTGCCAGCAGGCTTAACACCCCTACCACGCCCACGACGATCGTTTTCCGCTGTGCCGATGCCTTCACCATGTTCCTCCTTCGGCTATGCCGCTTACCAAGAGGCCTCCCCCTTCACTCTGCAAAGGAGGAGGCCCAGGCAAGAGTCTAAAACGTCTTCGTGAACTTCAATTTATAAAAATCTTGATTGTCTGTCAGGTCTTTGCCCGCCGTGAACCGGAAGGCCATATTGCCCGGCAATTTCATTTCGACATAGGGTCCGAGCCAGCGATAGTAGTCTTGAGCCGCTCCCGGTGCGCTGCTGTCACGCGTCGTCAACAAATGCTCATAGTGTGCCCCGACCGACCACATGCTGTTCACCCGTACACCAGCGTTCGCCCAGTAATGCAGGAAATCCCACGTGCCCCGGCCACCGGTCTGACTCGTGCCCAAGCAATTCGTACCCACCAACCCGTTGCACCCGGTCGCCCCACCGCCCCCGTCTCCGCCTTCGCTCCGGATGGCCTTGTAGTAGCCCATGTAGAACTCACCTTCGAAGCGATCGTCTATGTAATTTGCGATGATGGTGGGAACAGCGCCTTCAAAGGCAGTGGTTCGCTCGTTGACACTGCCACCCCCGTTGGGAAAGAACCCACCACGGGAGGATAACAGACTGCCGTGCACAAACCCGATCATGGGCGTGATGGAGAGACGCTTTTCCAGAAAGGTAAAGTTCAGGCCCACATCCGTCTCAAGCCACGGCGCGTTGTCGTGCACACCCACACCGCTGATCTGGGTTCAATACGTAAAGTTGAACGCCAAGGCGATGTTGTCGGTCAATCCATAGGTTCCGTAGATAGACGGATTGAACCCGAAGAAACTGTCGGCTTGCATCGCCGTGGTCACCGACACGGTATGTTTGGTCGTGTCCATCAAATCGTCTGTTGTCCCAGCTTGTGCCGTGCCGAGCCCCCCGCCTCCGAGCCCTGCCAACAATGCCAGCCCCAACACCCATGTCCGTGCCTTTCGGCCAACCAACATACTCATGACGCCTCCAATGAGAGAAGAAGTGAATGTGCCCGCCCACAGCCCCTCCTAGTGCTGGGCCTGTGAGTCCGTCTCTCTGGCGCCGTTGCCAGTGTTGATGACCGACGTCGTTGTCGATCCTGCTGCTGCCTGTACTACCGGTACCCGTTGGTGATCGGCATCCGCCGATCCTTCCCGAACGCTCGATGCATAATCTTGATCCCCAGCGGCGCTTGTCGCCGCTTGTATTCACTGCGATCCACCAGTGCGAGCACCCGTGCAACCGTCTCCCGATCGAATCCCATCGCGACAATATCCTCCAAAGCGCGGTCTTCCTCGACATAGGCCTTGAGAATCGGATCGAGGATGGCGTAGGGCGGCAAACTATCTTCGTCCTTTTGATCGGGGCGTAACTCCGCGGTCGGAGCCCGCTCAAGAACACGCTTCGGAATCACCGGAGTCGGCCCGACTTGATTGCGCATGTGCGACAGCTCGTAGACCATGGTCTTCGGCACATCCTTAATCACCGCAAACCCACCGGCCATATCGCCATACAACGTCGCGTATCCGACACTCATCTCGCTCTTATTTCCGGTGGTCAGCACCAGATGACCAAACTTGTTCGAATAGGCCATCAGCAGGTTGCCCCTGATCCGAGCCTGCAGATTTTCTTCGGTCGTGTCCGGGCATCGCCCCTTAAAGGATCGGCTGAGTGCACGCACATACGCCTTGAACATCGTGGTGATAGGGATGGTATCGACCTGAATGTGCAACCGGCGAGCCATGTCCGCGACATCCTCGCGGCTGGCCCGCGACGTATAGGGCGAGGGCATAAACACCCCCAGCACATTCTCTGCGCCCACGGCATCGACGGCGATGACCGCGGTGATGGCCGAGTCCACCCCGCCGCTTAATCCGATGACGACACGTTTAAACCCGTTCTTGCGGACGTAATCCTGCACCCCGAGGACCAAGGCGCGATAGGCCTCATCCAGCCGACCCAACGGAGGCTCCAGACCCGGGACCACGACCGACTTCGACGCCTTTCTCGCAGGCAGACGCACATCGACCCGGTCGATGAGAGCCGCCACGCGCGGCGACAGAGGGGCCTTTCGTCCCTGAGCCATGCGCGCCCGCCCGACAGCCGCAACATCGAGATCCGCCACGATGAGATCCTGCTCAAACGCCTTCCCCCGCGCGACGATCTCGCCCGCTTGGTCCACAATCATGCTGCAGCCGTCGAAGACCAGTTCGTCCTGCCCGCCGACTGTGTTGGTATATGTCACGATCACGCGATTCTCACGACCCCTGGTCGCCAGCACCTGTTCGCGCAACCGCCCCTTCCCGACATGGAACGGCGATGCGTTGATATTGACGATGATCTCGGCGCCCGCCGCGGCCTGCGCACGGGTGGGCCCGTCAGAAAACCAGATGTCTTCGCAGATGTTCACCCCGATCGTGATACCGTTCAAGACCAACAGGGGCAGGCGAGAACCAGGGTGAAAGTACCGGCTCTCATCGAACACGCCATAGTTCGGCAAATGACGTTTGCGGTAGATGGCGAGAATCCGGCCGTCAGACACCAGCGACGCCTCGTTATACAACGCCTGTCGATCGGTCGACGGAAATGACGGAGCATCCGACGCGGACACCGAGGCCGCCCCCTGACCGACGGACCCGACGACGACGACCACGCCACGCGCAGCCGCCGCGACCGCCTTTAACGCGCGACGGGTGTCTGCGATGAAACGGGGCTTGAACAGCAGATCTTCCGGCGGGTACCCGGTGATGGCGAGTTCGGGGAAGGCGACGAGATCGGCCTTCGCCCGTCGTGCATCCTTGATCCAGGCTTGGATCGAGCGCGTGTTCCCGACGATATCCCCGACGGTCGGGTTCATCTGGGCCATGGCAATTCGAAGCGAACGCATACAAAAGGCTCTCGGCTATCAGCAGTCAGCGTACCTGCGAACCATTAGATCTTCGACAACCGGCACTGATGGCTGATCGCTGTGTGCCGACGGCTACCATCAGGTAAAAAAAACGCCCTCTGACCCCATGCTGTGGATCGGAGGACGTCGTTGTCCGGTTCGGCTATATCGTTCTGAACGGAGTGCCCGTCGGAGACGCCATTGTCCCCGAAAATCATTCGGAGTGTATACCACCGGCTAAGATGGGCTGTCAACCATTTGACCCTCCTTTTTCTAAGGAAAATCGGGCGGCTCACTCGACCGGCTATGATAGAATGCAGCCGCATGCAGAGGACGCGCACACCAATCCGCAGCCGACCAGAACGACGTCCGATCTCCCCCATGTGGGTCATCGGGACACTCCTCTCCTGGCTGTTCCTCTCTGCCTGCAACGGCACCGGCAATCTCGTAAAGATCGGCGACGGGCCGTTGGGTGCCGTCTCCCTTGAACGCTTAGCCACCAGGGGGACCACCGCACAGTATGGTGGCCCGCCGGCGAGCTTCCAAGCGTCGCATCCTGCCGAGATTCAGTCAGCCCAGCTCACGCTCCTCCTCTCCGGACTTCACATCTCCGGCATCGAACGCGCAACACCGACAGATGGTGCCGCCGGCTATCCGCTCTTCTCCTCTGACGAGGTGGCCTTCCTCGCCCCGTTCATCAGCAAAGCCCTTGCGGAGGCCGAGCAGAATCAACGAGTCAAGTTTTCCGTGAAAGATGATGGGTTCATTACGGATGGAACCCTATACGTGTACCGCAACCTGTTCCGAGTATCCCTTTCACATTACCGGACCAAACCAGGCCACACCGATGGCCAACTCGCGTCCTACAAACTCGCCTTTCGGCCAGGGGAAGCCGTGGTAAACACCGACACCCCGCAATCCTGGATGATCATCGAGCCGGACCAACCACGGATCGCCGTCTCGATGAATGCCCTGAACCAACTGCCGCCACCAACCGCGGCCCAGCCGGCGGAGCCGATCGCGGCTGGAACGGCATCGGGAACATTGCCCGCTCCAATGCCCGATCAGAGTCGCCTCCAACAGGAGCTGCAAGCAACGAAAGATCTGGTCGTGAAACAGGCGGAAGAGCTGCAGCGAGTGAAAGCAGAGCTGGACTCCGTGCGGCGTCAGCTGGCGGATAAAGAACTCGCCGCTCCCAAGGCGAAACAGAAGGTCATGCCTCGCAAGCCAGCTCCGTCCCCATAACGTTCGTGTCCTCAACCAGGGACCACTCACCCATTACGACGCGGAAATCGGAGCCGACACTCACCGCTCCCACCCCATAAGCACAGGCGTCAGTGTAGCTCCGGCTGCGCCAGAACTTCCTTGGCATCATATACGTCATCCGCGCCGACCGGCTTCTTGCCCTTATACATCGTCACTGTCATTGACGTACGCCGTGAGAGTGCAAGCACATCGGCACGGTGAGCCAGGTGGAAGATATCGTAGCCCTCGCGCAACGTCAGTTCCGCGCAGCGCCGCCGCAGGTAGGCATCGAGCTGCTCCTGCGAGGTAAATGAGCTCACGCGATATTCAACACGGTAGACATTCTCTTTGAGCTGTTCGACCTCACCCCGGTCAGCCCCGACCAACGGAGTGTATGGCCTGATGCCACAGGCGCTTGTCACAAGGGCTAGCAGAAGAACCGTGACCGCTCGTTGTCTCCTCGCCATTCCAACCCCCGCTATTCACAGACGGTCTCGAACATGCGCTGCTACGTTCATTACTGTGTGGCTATTCAGCGACATCCGTCAACTGTGGCACTGAGCCGTCAGGAGGGGCACACGTCGGTTCCACCGCCGGAGCCCTCCAAGCGGGTACCGCCCATGAAACAGAATGGATGGACCGAAGACAAGCGGAGCGGGAAGTCTTGCGGAAAACACGACTAGCGTTCGCTCCCGGTACCGTGAAGATTGATCCAACTGCCGGGGTCTGCGCTCTCCCCACTGGCCGAAAGGGTTGCTCAGCGGGGATTACCCCCTGCCCTTATCGACCCGGTCTTCGATTTCACCCGCCAAGAGAATAGCTTCGGCGATCTCTCGCATGGACTTCCGAAGGTCCATACTTTGCCGCTGAATCAGCTTAAACGCATCTTCTTCCGACAGGCGTTTGGATCGCATGAGATACCCCTTGGCTCGATCGAGCAGCTTGCGGACCTGCAGGGCTTCCTGCATCTCAAACGATTTCTCCAACAACGTCGTGTGCTCAACGGAAATCGCGGCCTGATTGGCAATCGCCTGCATCAGTTTTACGTCCTCGGCTGTGAAGGTGTGCGGCTTGGAGGTATACGTATTGATCACCCCGATAGCTTTTTCCCGCACCAGCATCGGCACGCACAAGAGTGAGCAGAGGCCTTCCTTCGCGGCCATATCCGGATACATATAAGACCCGTCTTTGGTGACATCCGGAACGATGATCGGCCGACGATCCTGAACAGCGCGCCCGCTGATGCTTTGGCCGACCTTCACGTTGGGCTTACGCCGATACTGCTCACTCAGACTCTGGGTCGCCGCGATCCGAAGTTCGCCGGTAGTCTGATCCAAGAGAATGATGGAGCAGATCTTCGATCCCATCATTTGGGCCGTCATGGTCACAATCAATTGCAGCACATCCTCGATCAATCGATTCGAGGACACAGTTTCCGAAACCTGAGACAGCGTATCCAGCTGCAGTGCTTTACGCGTCATCTGGTCGTACAGACGAGCGTTCTCAATCGCCCCCCCGACCTGCGTGGCGATGGTCGAAAGCAGGGCCAATTCGTCGGGTCGGTAGCGGCGCGGCCGCTTATGCTGCACATTGATCACGCCGACGACTTCCTGCTTGGTCGTGATCGGCACGGAGACGAACGCCTGGTAACGGTCTTCCGGAAGGTTGTGAAAAAACTTAAACCGGGTATCATCGCTGGCGCTGCTGGGAATGACGACACGTGTCCGCTCCCGCGCGACCCACCCGGTGATGCCCTCGCCCATCCCGATGGTAATCCGTCCGATCAACTTCGGATGGGGGTTCTTGGAGGCCCGCAGGATGAGCTCGTCCCGGTTATCAGACAACAAATACAACAAACAGGCATCGGCTTTGGTCACTTCCACGACTATATCCACGATGTGCCGCAGCACGGCCTCCAAGTCGAGCGTGTTGCTGATCGACTCGCTGATGCGATGAAGGACATCCACCTCCCGAGTCTTTTCACGCAGGGCTTGCTCAACTTGAGTCAACGTTCGTTTCGCCGCCATTCCGCTCCTACCGGGCCCGTCCCATAGGCTTGGCCCTCTTTCGCTCGCCGGATTCCCGCGCACACACATCCTGAAACCAGGCGCGAGTCTGGCTCTTCTCCAGCGGGATGATTCGCACCGCCCCGATCCGCTCGGGCACCACGCAATAAATCGTGCCTGCGGACACTTTCTTGTCCTGTTGCATGGCGGCCCACAGCGCGTTAAATGCCACCTTCGGCAGCCGATCCGGCAATCCAGCCGCTTTCACCAGGGCGCGCAATCGCACGACCACCTCTTCTCCACAATAGCCCAGGTGCCGGGCTAGATCGGCCTCATAGACCATGCCGACCGCAACCGCCTCCCCGTGAATGAATCCCCGGTAGCCGCCGAGGGATTCCAGCGCATGCCCAATCGTGTGGCCGAAGTTCAAGATCCGCCGTCGATCGGCTTCTCGCTCATCCTCCGAGACCACCTGTGCTTTGATCTCACAGGACCGCTTCACAATGTGGGCAACCGTGTCGTCCGTCAAATGATTGATCGCTTCGATATGCCGTTCCAGGTAGTCGAAGAAAGCCGCGTCCGCGATCACGCCGTATTTAATGACCTCTGCCAGACCGGCCTTCCATTCGCGCGGAGGTAGAGTCGACAACATCGCAGGGTCGATGAACACTGCGCGCGGCTGGTTGAAGGCCCCGATCAAATTCTTCCCCTTGGGGTGATCGACACCTGTCTTGCCGCCGACGCTTGAATCGACCTGCGCCACCAAACTCGTCGGGACCTGCACGAACGGGATGCCACGCTGATAGATCGCGGCGGCAAACCCGGTGATGTCGCCGATGACACCGCCCCCCAGGGCCAGCAATGTCGAGGAACGCTCAAATCTGGCATCCACGAGGGCATCCATCACCGTCCCGATGGAGAGAAGGGTTTTCGTTCGCTCCCCGGCGGGCAGCACGATGGACACGACCGAATACCCGGCCGCCTTTAGCCGGCGAGTCACCTGCGTGAGATAGTGCTTGGCAAGATTGCGATCAGTCACAATCCCTACCTTGCCTGCACACTTGAGACGCGCCAGCTCCTCGCCGAGATCCTGCAACAGGTCACGTCGCATGACGATGGAGTAACTTCGCGCCCCGAGTTCGACATGAATAGAGCAGGAAGGCTTGTCAGTCCGAGACGCTGTCATCAGATATCACACCCGTGAGGAGACAGGATCAAGTAACGCGACCGCAAGGGCGGCACGGCCCACAGAACGAGCCACGAGCATACGCCTCCCCCTAACACCATGCGGTGCTGATGGAGGCTGAACCGTGCACGCGATCGCTAAAGGGAGAAGAAACCCGGAAGGAGCGCCATCAAGGACGGGGAAAAGACACGTTCCACGGGATTCGCCCCCATTGAGATAGCGTACCATCTTCAATGGGGGCGATTATTAACGTGCCTGGCTAGGACCTGTCAAGTTGTCGAATGCACGATCGTCGGCGTCAGAAAGATCAACAGTTCCTGCTTGGAGACGTTTTCGGTTTTGTTCTTGAACAGCCACCCCAAGACCGGGATACGAGACAGATAAGGAATACCGGCCACGTTATTCGACTGAGTATCGACGAACACCCCGCCGATGACCATGGTTTCCCCATCACGCACCAGGACCTGGGTCGTCGCTTCACGACGATCGATGCTCGGACCGGCCGGGTTGCTCCGGGCGCCGACCGCGTTCCGCGTGGCCCGCACCTTCATGAGAATCTGCTTGCCGATCTCTTTCGGGTCACGGGAAGTAATCTGCGGCGTCACGTTCAGCTCCAGGTTCGCATCCACAAACGTCGTCTGCGTGCCCTGCAAGGACGTGGTCTGGAACGGGATGGATTCACCTTGGGCAATCTTGGCGTCCCGCTTATCCAGCGTCGCGATCTTCGGCGCCGCAATCACCTTGGTCAAACCCAGCAATTCACCGGCTGACAACCGCACATCCAACATCGCTCCGTCGGTTTTCCCGATCGAGAACCCGGCGCCCGGCACAGACGGCAATCCGGGGTTGGCCGGCAAGTTGATCAGGAAGTCCGAAACTTGGGAACCGAATGCCCCGGTGGTTCCGGTCTTGAAGGCGGACGTGCCGCTCGAGCTTCCCAACTGGTTGACGTTCTGAATACCCCACTGCACACCCAGCGATCGGGTATACGTTGTATCTGCTTGAACAATGCGTGCTTCAATCTGTACCTGCGGCACTTCGAGATCGACACCGTCCAGCAGTTGCCGCAGAACATCCAGCTTCGATTCCGTATCGCTGATGATGAGGGCATTACTCGCGGCGCTCACATTCATGGTTCCGCGCGGACTCAAATTTGGGCGCAGCGACGTCTGCACTTCCGTTGCGTTCAGATTGCGGATATAGAATACCCGCGTGACGATCGGCTCGGCTTTCGACTTGGAGTCCTTCGCTCGGGCCTCTTCGTCCTGCTGTTTGGCGATATTTTGCAGGGTATCTACCCATACGATATTGCCCTGTCGGATCATTCCCAGCGCATTCATTTTCAGCAACATTTCCAGCGCCTGATCCCACGGCACGTTCGCCAACTTCATGGTGACTTTGTTTTTCACGCCCTCGCCAACCACGATATTGAAACC
>JACOEF010000046.1 GCA_024998705.1 Nitrospira sp. | reverse complement strand
GCGGGTTCTCTTGGGAAATGTATAAGGTCGGCGCGTACCGTACCTGGGCGCAGGCGCGTCGCCAGGCACGGCTTCGCCAGAATCCGTGGTTTTCTGAGGACCTGACCAGGTACTTCATCGATGAATATCCTTCGCCGGTTGAGATGACGTTGTCGCATGTGTTGAAGCAGTCGGTGGTCTCTGCCCCGTTGCCCTTATACCTGCGGATTGAGGATCGCAACTCCATGGCCCATTCGGTCGAAGCACGCCTGCCCTTTCTAGATTATCGGCTGGTGTCGTTTGTCTCAGCACTGTCCGACGACTGGAAGGTGCGTGGACCGTGGAATAAATATGTGCTTCGGGAAGGCATGAGGGGGCGGATCCCGGAGTCTGTGCGAACGCGTGTGGATAAGATGGGGTTTCCTACCGCGAGCAAAAAATGGTTTGCGCATGATCTCTACGAGCCTCTCCGCGATATTCTGGGAAGTCAGGCGGTTCGCGAACGAGGCATCTATAACGCGGGTGCCCTGATCAACGATCTGGAGCGTCATCGCAGAGGTGAAGTAGATTTAGCCAACAGGCTATTCCACGTTGCGGAATTTGAGATCTTGTCGGATCTCGTGAGCCAAGACCTCGGTCTTGCTGCGTGATGGATAGCCTGGAGCGGCTTTCCCCTGCTGCACCCTGGTGGTTTTTCTCCGGCGTGTGCCGGCCACATCATTGAAAGTGATATCCACTCGCTCCTGATCAATGTCGTATTTAGCGGGTTGCCTAGCATGCATGGAAGGCCTTGGGACGCCGGGGAATCGATGGTGAATCTGTGAAGCGAGTCCTGATCGTTGCCTACTATTTTCCGCCGGTTGCGGCAAGTGGTGCGATGCGCCCGCTTGGTTTTTGCCGCAACCTTCCAGCATTCGGCTGGCAGCCGAAAGTGCTCACGACAACGCCAGAGTGTGTCTATCCGGTACATCAGGTGGATGAGAAGCTTGGTGCGCGTGTGCCTGACACCGTCGAGGTAATTCGTGTGCCCTATATCGACCGACTTCAGCAGATTCTGCAGTATCGCGAAGTACTCAGGGGAATACTGAAAGGGAACGCTACTCACTGTGAGGAGGGGAGGGCTCTGAAAAGTGAGGTATCTGCTTCGCCCCCCCAACCGGGAACAGGTCGCTCAACGTTGAAGGATTTTTTCCTGGATTGGGCATTTGCGTTTCCTGATCGACAATGTGGATGGCTCTCGCAGGTCGTGAGGCATTTTCAGGGTGTTAGAGAGAAGGAAATGCCGGAAGTTGTCTTTGCGACAGGTGGGCCGTGGACGAGTTTCCTGGTCGGCTGTACCCTTGCCGAGCAGTTCAATCGGCCACTGGTCTTGGATTATCGTGATCCATGGAATTGTAACCCCTATTATTCCTTCAGTTCTGAGAGGTTAACCCGAAAATCACAGGTGGCTGAGGCAAGGGTTTGTCAGACAGCCAGTCATGTTATTGCCAATACCGAGGAACTTCGTGAACGACTGATACAGGAGTATGGCGAGCTTCGCGATCGCTGCACCTGGCTCCCTAATGGCTTTGACCGGGAGGTATTACCTGCTGGGCAGTTGCCTAATGAGCGAGTGACCTCTCCCCCCGACATGCCGGGGGGGTATGAACTCTGTCATTTCGGAACGGTCTATGGAAAGAGAACCCCGCGCGTCTTACTCCAGGCAATGTGGGAATTGTTTCAGGAGGGCCATGTGAAGCCGGAAGCGATTCGCCTTCGGTTTGTCGGTGGGTGGGACTCAACGGATCAAGAGTGTGAACGATATGCAGTGGAGCTCGAGAAACATTCATTTTTGCGTCGTGAGCCTCCGATTCCGCATGGCTTATGTCTGAGGGAGATGCAGCGGTCGAACGTGTTATTGGTGCTTCAACCAGACTCGCCGTTGCAAGTGCCGGCGAAGATTTACGAATACGTAGCGACCGGCCGTCCGATACTGCTGATTGGGGGAGAGGGGGCAACTGCCAATTTGGTCACCAAGCATGCCTTGGGCGTAAGCAGTCCCAACCAGGTGGCGCGGATTAAAGTGCTCTTGAGGGAGTTGGTCGCAGGAACGCGAAAGCTGGTTCCGCCTGATGCTACGAGAGTGAATCGGTTTGAGTATCGATCATTGACGGGGGAATTGGCTGCTGTACTCGACGCAGCCGCACGCTCGAAAGCGCGCCGATAATCTGACCATTATGAGTACCGTAGTGCCTTCGATGTTAGGTCGAACCAATGGCGAAATCCTCGCATGGGATAGCTACGTGCTGAGCTCTCCCATGGCCACAGGGTATCATCAGTCCGGCTGGCGTCGGGTGATCGAGGAGTCATTTGGACATCGAACCTGCTATCTGACCGTGCAGGGACATAACGGTGCTCTACAGGGCACTCTGCCGCTGGTGCTTCTAGCCAGCCGAGGGTTTGGCCGGTTTCTCGTATCCTTGCCGTTCGTAAATTATGGAGGGCTGATATTCAGTTCGTCTGAGGCCCAGCGTGTGCTGGAACAGCGCGCGGTTGAGTTGGCGCGGGAGCTTCATGCCGACCACATCGAACTTCGGCACCAGGCACTCATGGATACAGCGTGGGTTTCCACGGAACGAAAGGTGTCCATGCAGCTTTCATTACCCTCCTCCTATGAGGAATTGGTAAAGGGCTTTCCTTCCAAGCTACGTAGCCAGGTTCGCCGGGCTCAAAAAGAAGGTATGACCGCACGCGTCGGCGGGAGTGAGTGCCTCGATGAGTTCTACCGTGTCTTCTCTCGTTGCATGCGCGACTTGGGGACGCCGGTCTATGCGAAGGGATTCTTTGCAAAGATTCTTGAGGTGTTTCCAAAGGAGGCGCGCATCTGCGTTGTTTCTCACGGAGAGACTCCAGTCGCTGCAGGCTTCTTGTACGGGTTCCGATCGTCGTTGGAGATTCCATGGGCTGCATCGGACAAGCGATTTAACAAGCTGGCCCCAAATATGTTGCTCTACGGTACGGTATTGGAATATGCGTGCCGACAGGGCTTTCAGGTCTTTGACTTTGGCCGTTCGAGCCCTGACAGCGGGACCTATCGGTTTAAGGAACAATGGGGAGCTCAGCCGCACCAGCTGTACTGGTACTATTGGATGAAAGGTGGGCGCCCGGTTCCCCAGCTCAACCCCCAGAATCCAAAATACGCTCTCGCAATTCGTCTCTGGCAGAATTTGCCAGTCGCGGTTGCGAACCTGCTCGGACCTCATATTGTGAAACATCTTCCATGAAGGTTCAGCGAACGCTTCCTCCATCGGCTGCACCGATCGAATTCAGGGACCTCATTGAAGGACTGCTAGGGCTCCTGCGTCCGCAATCAACACTGGAGCAGCTACAGGCTGAATTTGGCCAATATTTTGGCGTGAAACATGTGTGGTTTGTGTCATCAGGAAAGGCCGCGCTCACCCTCATCCTCCAGGCGCTGCACGGGCTATCTGGACGTGAGAAAGTTGTGCTTCCCGGGTATACATGCTTTTCTGTACCATCGGCCGTTGTGCGTGCGAGACTATCGGTGGCGTTGTGTGATGTGGATCCTTTGTCGTTGGATTTCGACTTTGCCCACCTTTCGAAGATGGCCGATTCGAGCGTGCTATGCGTGTTAGCCACCCATTTGCTTGGGATGGGTATTGATGTGCCCAGAGTGGTTGAGTTATGCCGCCGACAAGGGATCTTTGTCGTAGAGGACGTGGCGCAGGCGTTTGGTGGTCATCGAGGCGACATTCCGTTCGGGGCGATGGGTGATGTTTCGTTCCTGAGTTTTGGGAGAGGTAAAAACATTACCTGTGGTTCTGGAGGTGCCATTCTTACGAATAATGATCGCATCGGTGAAGCCTTGGCTCGTGAATATACGCCGCTTCCTGATGTATCGCTGGTCGGCATGCTGAAAAATTGGCTGGAGGTGGCAGTGACGCAGCTTTTGATCAAGCCGTCCCTCTATTGGTTGCCAGCCGGACTTCCGTTCCTAAAGCTGGGAGAAACAAAGTTCTACACGGATTTCCCGGTTAGCCGTCTGGACCCAATACGGGTCGGGTTATTGCGGCGTTGGAAACGGCGGTTAGACAAATCGACTGCGAGCCGAGTCGCGCATTCCGAGCAGATTCTTCGATCGCTCGCCGTAGCTGATGTGCGGACGCTCAAGCCGTTTGAGCGGGGACAGTCGGTATATTTGCGATTTCCCGTGTTGATGCGTTCGAAGCAGGAAAAGGACGCAGTGTGCCGGTTGTCTGCGAGGCAGGGACTGGGAATCAGCTCTATGTACCCATCATCTCTGCAGCATATTCCTGAGCTTCGTGACGCGCTCTCATCGCAGGAGGTACCGAAGTCGACCGCGATTGCGGAACGACTGGTCACGCTTCCAACGCATGAATTCTTGTCCGATTCCGACGTTGTTCGGATTTCTGATGCACTTCAAGCGGCTCAGCGAGTTGCCGGGGCAGAAACGAGATGTCCTTCGGATGTGGCGAACGGTCAGCGGCCTGGTTCTCCGTTACCTCGAGTGAACTGATGGATTAGGCGAGTATGGTTCGAGTGGCATTGGACGGTAAAACGGCGGGAAACTAACGATGTGGTTTATGGAATGGATGTTCTGGGGCTCTATAGTGTTCATTCTCTATGCCTATGCCGGCTACTTGCTTGCATTAGTGGTCCTCTCCTACTTCAGAAACCGGCCTGTGCTGGCCGGCGATATTCAACCCATGGTCTCGTTTGTCATCACGGCCTATAATGAGGAAGCACGGATCAAGGAAAAGATCGAGAATAGTCTTCAGCAACAGTATCCGCGTGAGCGTCTCGACATAGTTGTGGCTTCCGATTGTTCGTCAGACCGAACCGAGGAGATTGTGCGGTCGTATGCGGTTTCGGGTGTGCGCCTTGTTCGCGCCCAGGAACGAAGAGGAAAAGAGGCCGCT
>JACOEF010000593.1 GCA_024998705.1 Nitrospira sp. | reverse complement strand
GCTCTTTTATCCATTTGTTTGACAAAGAAAAGGCAGACTGTTAGCGTTGACTCTCAACGTCGGGTGAGGAGTCTTCTTGGCTGTCGATCGCCGAACAGTTCTCCAAAACGCGCAGCTTTTTGCCTCTAAAGGGCAGTACGAAGCGGCCATCGCGGAGTGGCGCAAACTCACCACCGATACCCCGGCCGACGGGACCGTCCTCAACACAATCGGTGACCTCCAGCTCAAACGCAACGCCAACGCCGAGGCCGTCACCGCCTTTCTGAAGGCCGCGGGGGCCTTCCGTTCAGAAGGCTCCGGCCTCAAGGCCATTGCGGCCTATAAAAAGATTCTCAAGGTTGATCCCAGTCGAATCGACATCTACCGGCACCTCGGCGATTTGAACGCTGAACGAGGGTTGTTGAGCAGCGCCGTCCAGGATTATTTGACCCTGGCGAAGCACTACTTCAAAGACGGCCGTAATAAAGAAGCGCTGGAGATCTATCACAAGATCGTGGCGCAGGATCCGTCGAACCTTGATGCGCAGCTGCGCGTCGCGGAACTCTGTGAACAGGAACAATTGCTCGACGAAGCGGTGCGTGTCTATGTGCAACTCGGGCGGGAGCGCTCGGCCGCGCAGCAGCATGATCAGGCCAATGCCATGTATGCGGCTGTCTTACGCCTGGATCCGGGGAACGACGAAGCCAAAGAAATGATCAGCATGATCAAAACGGGCGGCGGCGCGCCCTTGAATGTGGTACGCGCGGCCAAATCGGTTGCGGCGGCCGCGAAGCCGGGCGAAGGCAGCGATCTGCTGGCGGAAGCGACGCGTCGGATTGAAGAAGGACAGTATGCCGGCGCCGATGCCATGCTGACCCAGCTGTTGAGCCGCGAGCCCGGCAACCCTGAAATCTGCCAGCTCCTGGCACGGCCGCATTTATTGCAGGGAAATCTACAGGTGGCATTGGGGGAGTATCGCTTCCTGGCCGGGGCCGCCCTGCGGGCGCAAGACCATGGCATGGCCGAATCGTTGATTAACGATTATCTCAAAGTCGAACCGGCCTCCGTGCCGATGTTGGAATTACTGGGTGAGCTCTATCAGGAAAAAGGCGATGCCGCGACGGCGGCGCAGCATTTCGGCCGGGCCGTGGAGATTTTGCTGGAGTATCCCGAACCGGGGATGCCCACGCTTCCGGCGGAGTTGTTCGAGAAGGTTCAGGCGCTGGCCCCGGGGAGTGCCATCGCTCGCAAGCTTGCGCCGGCGTTCGATCCCAATGCATCGCCCGCCGTCGAACCTGAGGTTGAAGCAGAGCCTGTCGCAATCCAGGCAGAACCAGAACCAGAAACGCAGCCGGCGCCGATTCCCACTCCGGTCGTCGCCGCGCCTGCGGCGGACATGCCCTTCCGTTTGCAGGGTGCCGCGCCGCCCCCCGCCGCGCCGCCACCCGCACCGGCTCCTGTGGCGGCACAGGTCAGCGCACCGCCCCCGCCTAAGCTGGTTCCGGTTGAGCCTGTCTCTCGGGCCGAGCCTGAGCAGCCGCCTCCCGCTCCCGTTCCTGCCGCACCGGCTGCCGTTGAGGTGGATGCGGAAACGCGCTATGCGTTGGGCATGGCCTACAAAGACATGGGCCTGTTAGAGGAAGCCAAGGAAGAGTTCGTCTTCTCGATGAAGGACTCAGGGTTTTTTGTCGATTCCTGTCTGATGATGGGGCTCTGTCTCAAGGAACAGAGCCGAGCTGACCAGGCCATTCAGTTGTTGGAGAAGCTCATCGCCGATTCGCGCTGCCGGGGGGGCAATGCCCAACTCGTTCGGTATGAACTGGCGTTGCTCTATGAACAATCCGGTGCCCGCGAGCGAGCGCTGGTCATGTATCAATCCATTCCCTCGTTCCACGACGTGTCCCGCCGAGTCGAAGCGCTTCGCCTGCTGGGCGTCAACGGGGCCACCCATCCGGACGTGTCAGCTCCT
>JACOEF010000950.1 GCA_024998705.1 Nitrospira sp. | reverse complement strand
GCACATAGGTCGCCGCCGGCTCCGGATTGCGAACCTCGGGCGGAAGATCCTCTGCCCGCACCACCGTGCCCGGGCAATGAATCAGGGCCGACTCCACCGCACTCTTGAGTTCTCGGACGTTGCCGGGCCAGGAATAGCTGATAAGCATCTGCAGCGCGTCCGGACTCACCTGCAGGACGGGCTTTTCCATCACGGAACGGAACTGCCCGAGAAAGGCATGCACTAACAACGGAATGTCGGTCGACCGTTCGCGGAGCGGAACTAGTTGGAGGCGAGCAACCTTGATGCGATAGAGTAAATCTCTTCTGAATATGCCTTTTTCCACATCCACCGCGAGGTTGTGGTGCGTAGCCACCACGACTCGCACATCAACCTTTCGTGGCTTGGACTCTCCCAGCCTGGTGACTTCACGCTCTTGCAACACACGCAACAAGCTCGTCTGTACCGCGGGTGAAATATCACCGATCTCATCCAGGAAAATGGTCCCACCCTGAGCCGCTTCGAACACCCCTTCCTGGTTGTCGATCGCCCCCGTGAAGGCCCCCTTCTTATGACCAAAGAGCTGGCTGCCCAGAATCGAGTCGGTGAACCCGGCGCAATTGACGGCCAGAAAGGTTTGGGACGCACGGCGACTGGACAAATGAATCGCGCGCGCAACCAACTCTTTCCCCGTCCCGGTTTCGCCCTCGATCAAGACCGTGGCATCCACGGCGGCGATCTTTTGGATTTCTTCGTACAGCACCACCATGGCCGGACTACGGCCGATCAAGTCGTGAAACTTACCGTGATCGGCCAGCTGCGACTGTAAGGCTTGCGCTTGATCTTCCGCCGCAAACCGCCGGCGCACACTCTCCACCCATTGCTCGGCAATCGTCAGCCGAAGCTTCAAGAACTCAATCCCGATGGGCTTCACCAAATAGTCGTTCACCCTCGCCTGAAGCGCCG
>JACOEF010000949.1 GCA_024998705.1 Nitrospira sp. | reverse complement strand
GTGGCGTCTAGGTGTTCCAATGCTGTGAGGATTTCCTGGAGGGAATGACCGGCACGCGGTTCAAGTATCACATGGAGCCGTGAGGGCACCTCGGGTTGTTGAGAGGATTCGTACATACTGGGATCATACCAAAACGAGGGTGTCGATGAGCAGACAACTCGAGAACCCGCACAGCATCACCCCGGCGATTATCCCTGTTATGCTCTCTTCTGACCCGCTCTCATCAGAAAAGCAGGAGCGTGTGTGTCAGGACATCCAGGAACTCAAGCAGCGGTGGCAACACCACCAGGACGAGATCCGAAAGCAGGCTACGTTAACTAATGAGTCGGATGACGTCAACCGGATCACGTAAGGCGTGGGGGGGTCGTTTAGCCTTCCGCCATTCCCATGGCGGAATGGGCTGAGCCTCAGCCCAGAGCCCCATTCGCTTC
>JACOEF010000948.1 GCA_024998705.1 Nitrospira sp. | reverse complement strand
GTATGTAGCTGGCCTTGTCGGCAACTGGTGTAGTCGAAGAAACGGAGTCTCTGTGAGTCGGCATGGAACAACGTATCCGGGGCTGGTTCACGGAGATATCCGGATCCTCTGGCTCAGTGTGGTCATGCTGGTGGCTCCGTCGTTCGTGATTGCTCAGACTTCGCCACCGGCATCGACCCAACAGATCCAGCCGGGACAAAATCCGCAGCTACCCGGCACTCTCCCGCTCCAGAATCCTCTCGCACAGCAGTCGACCATTACGGCTACGGCCTCCGGAGCCAGCGCGCCGCAAAGTAACACCATCCCATCCAGTCAGGGCAAGTCGCTCGGGACGATCGGCAAGGGGTTGCCCGGCATGACGGGTGGACCGGCGCTGACCGCGCCCATGGGGTCGCAAGATCCGTCCTCGCGCTTCATGCGTCCTACCGTGATTCCTCCGTTGTTCTGCGATCCGTCCATCAATATTCCCTGCTAGCGATCGCCGGCCGCTCTGATAAACGGGTGTCGACGTAGAAGATCTCACCATCGAGGTGTGGTTCAGGCTCAGGCATGCTCCGTGATGCGGAGTTCAGGTGTCGGGAATGGACAGGGGGAGTGAGTTCAACAGGCCTCCGGCCCTGGCGAATTCGATCGAGGTTAGGAACTGCGTTTCGAGGTGGAGGGTTCGATACGGACGCTGCCGGTAGGGGTCATGGCGCCTTGGGGATTGTCGGCTTCGAGCCACACATTAAAGCGAATGGTGGTGGGTTTCGAGAAGCAGAGGCTGACAGACTGCTGGGGTGCGATGATGACCGAATCCTGTAACACGCCGAATTTCGAAAAGCCTTTGTCGCAGGCGATCAACTTCGGGTTGGTTTCTTCGAGCATTCGTAACTGGACGGCATGGGCATTCAGGTTTTGCCACCGGATCTCATCGCCGACTTGTACGATCAGATGGCGAGGTGCCACTTCTGCCCGGATATTGAAATACCGGATCGCCCCTGTGAGACGGGGGCCGGATGAAGTACTGCAGCCGGTATCGATGACGAGCAGGCTGAGTAAGATAATGAGCGACCAGGTTCGACGCATACGCGATCCTACAGAAATAAGAACAGTGTTGGCTACTAGGATAGTTACCAGGTTTAGCAAGCGGTGCGGAGCAGTTCTGTCAACCATGTACCTGTTGCGTCGTTAAGAGAGACAGTGTCGCTCTCATCATCCTGAGAGTTCATGCATGCCCCTCACATTCGACGAGGCCCGCCACTTTCTGTCCCGCACCACGTTCGGTGGAACTCCGGATGAGATCCGGCGCGTGATGCAGTTGGACCGTGCCACGGCGGTCGCGCAAGCGGTGGCCATTCCCACGAACAAGCCCCAGACTCCGCCGCCGTCTTGGATTGGTCGACTCCCGCCGTTGCCGAAGATCCGCAAGCACTGGAGTGAGGCGCAGAGAAAGACGTTCCACGCGGGACTGAAGGCCGACGGACATGAACTCAAAGCCTGGTGGTATCGGGAACTCCTCACGACGCAATATCCGCTGCTGGAACGTCTGTCGCTGTTTTGGCACAATCACTTCACCTCCAGTTTGCAGAAGGTCAAATGGCCGCCATTTCTGTACCAGCAGAATGTGTTGGTGAGGCTTTATGCTCTGGGATCGTT
>JACOEF010000393.1 GCA_024998705.1 Nitrospira sp. | reverse complement strand
GCTTCTCGCCGACGGCGCTGGAATCCTATGCCCGTTGCCCCTTTCAATATTTTTCCAGACAGGTGCTCAACCTTGAATCGGTGCGTCAGGCTCCTTCTATGGAACTGACCCCTCCGGCAATGGGGCAGCTCTGTCATGGCGCGTTGCGACTCTGTTATCTGGCGCTGATCCAGCAGGGCTGGCCGGTCACGGTATTGTCCCCCTCTGCCATCACTGAGGAGGTCGCTCGGGCCGTCGCGCAGACCTTTGACGCGTACGCCAGGACACATGGAACCGGCTACGCCCTGACCTGGCAGTTGGCACAGGAATCGGTCCGGCGGTTGATCGAAGCGACGATCATCCTCGATCGTGACGCGGCGTTGGCCTCGGGATTCCATCCCGCTGAATTCGAACTGGATGCCATAGGGAGTGTGCCGGATGGATCTCGAAGCGAGGAGATTCCACTGCGTGGACGGTGGGACCGGGTTGATCGGCATCCGCAGTCTGGCGTGGTGAGGGTTATCGACTATAAGTATCGAGAGAACGACCGCGTGGAGGCTAAGGATCGCAATCTCCTGCAAGCGGCACTGCGTGCTCAACGACTGCAGCCTGCGCTCTATGCCTTAATGACTCCTGCCGGGTCGTCCGGTGACCGGCAAAAAGCTCTACCGGAACAGGTGGAGTTTCTCTATTTGCTCCCGCATGCCGATCCTGCGGTTGAGCGTGTGGCCTTTGCCGCGGCAGCCTGGCAGGGACCGTCCGGTCCGATATTGAGTCGGACGATGCAGGTGCTGCTCGACGGCATACGCGCTGGGCAATATTTCATCGCTCCGGATGCCCACTGTACCCATTGTGACTTTTCGACCGCTTGTCGCCGGACCCATCAGCCGAGCTGGTGGCGGGCCTCTCGGTCCTCACAGTCCAGGACATTGCGGGAGGTGCGATCGCAGAAGGTGGCGCGTGACTGAACCGGCTTCAATTCCAGACCAGGCGGCACGAGACGCAGCTGCCACCACGTTCGACCGGAATGTCGTGGTCATCGCCGGGGCGGGAACCGGGAAGACCACGCTGCTGGTGAATCGATTGTTATACCTGCTCATGCGCCGGACCGACCCGTTGGACCTGTCGCGCATCGTGGCCCTCACCTTCACCAACAAAGCCGCCGCCGAGATGAAGCTCCGTTTACGGGAGCGGCTTCGTTCCCTGGTGAATGCGGAAGGCTGTGACAATTCCGCCGCCGGCAGTGGCACGGTTTCGATCGCCGACCTGCGCCTGCGATACGGATGGACGACCGATGAGATCGTGGCCCGGGCCGATGCCGCACTCCGTGATGTCGAGAAGGCGCAGATCGGAACCTTGCATAGTTTTGCCGCGCATCTCTTGCGCCTGTACCCGATCGAAGCCGGGGTCACACCGACATTTCAAACGGACGAGGACGGATCGCGCTTCGAGGAACATTTCACCGCTGAGTGGGAGGTGTGGCTGGACCGTGAGTGGGGCGCGGCGGGGAGCGATCACGGACGCTGGCGGGCGCTCCTCGACACATTCAGTCTCGATGAACTACGAGAGCTGGCCTACAGTCTGCACAGCGACTTGATCGATCTGAATGGGTTGACGCAGCAGGTGGCCGAGACCGGACTGAATCCGGGATTGCATGACTGGTTCTCCAGCAGAAAAGCGCTGGCTGAAAATCTGCTCGCACGGTATGACCGCCCGAAGCGACGCAAAATCGAGCTGATGCTGGCGGCGGTTGCGGAACTCTTCGCGCTCCTGCTCGCCGATGGGCTGAACGGTCTGCGCTCCCTGCCACAGGAAACGCAGGAATTGTTGGCCAAAGACCTCGGCGCCGCGCCGACCGGATGGCAAGAAGACGATCATGCGGCAGTCGAGTCGTTGCAACGGATTGCCGCGCGGTTGCTCAAGGTTGATCATGCACTTCTGCAGAATCTCCTGGCCGTGCTCTCGCCGTTCGTGCAGTCGGTGCGAACGTCGTTCCTGGATTCCGGCTGGCTCACCTTCGATGGTTTGGTCGGCAAGGCCCGGACGCTGTTGCGTGATCATCCCGCGATCCGCGAGCAGTCGAAACGGGACTATCGCGCGTTGCTGGTCGACGAATTTCAGGATACGGACCCGGTGCAGTACGAGATCGTGCTGTACCTGGCCGAACGTCTCGGTACGCAGGCCGGTTCATGGCGAGAGACGGAACTCGAATCGGGAAAGCTGTTCATCGTCGGTGACCCGAAGCAGTCGATCTATGCGTTCCGTCGGGCTGATATCGAAGCGTTCGATCATGTGGTCGATCGCCTTGAACGCAGCGGGGCTTTACGCTGCGAGCTCGCCACGAATTTTCGCAGCCATGCGCAGGTGCTCGATCTGGTCAACGGTGTCTTCAACCGGCTTCTGGTCGCGCAGCCGGCCATTCAGCCGCCGAATGTCCCGCTGACAGTGCAGCCCAATCGATCGAGTCAGTTTCGCAATCCCGGCGTAGAGCTCCGGTTGGTCGCGTCGGACGACGAGGACGAGTTGGATTCGGCCGCAGCAACCCGGGTGGAGGCGGAACAGATTGCACGCTTGGTGTCAGGTTTGCTCCGTCCGGCCGGAGACGTGGGACCATCGAGAGGGCTGGAAAGCGGGATCCGCCCAGGGCATATCGCGCTCCTGTTTCGAAAATTGACTCAGGCTGAGCACTATCTGGAAGCCCTCCGCCGGCACGACATTTCGTACATCATCGACGGGGAAAAACATTTTTATCGGCGGCAGGAAGTGATCGACCTCGTGAACATACTCCGGTGCGTCGACAATCCTCACGATCGCATCGCCCTGGTGGGTCTGCTTCGATCGGCAGTGGGTGGCCTGCCTGACTCCGCGTTGGCCGAGTTGCAGGAACGGGAGTCGCTGGATTACCGCGAAACCGATCGCCTGACAGACTGGAGCAGTCCGCATGCCGAGCCGCTCCGTCGGTTGTACGGTGTGCTGGCGCGGTTGCATGAGCAGGTGCCCCGTTGTCCGCTCCCTCAGGCGCTGGATCTCATTTTTACACACCTGCCGGTACTCGAACTGGCGGCGGCGTCCCTCCACGGAGAACAGGCGGTGGCCAATCTGTTGAAGGTTCGCCAAATGGCGGCGGATCTGGTGAATCGTCCGAACCTGACGTTGAACGGATTTGTCGAGCTGATGCTGGATCGGCTCACGGAGCAACCGGAAGAAGCGGAGAGTGCGCTCTCGGAGGATACCCTGGATGCCGTTCGTGTGCTCACCATCCACAAGGCGAAAGGCTTGGAGTTTCCGCTGGTGATCCTGGCCGGGTTGCATCATGGAGATGGCGCCGGCCGCGGTCCTGCGCGACCGATCATATGGCATGACTGGTCGACCGGTGTGCAGGGGCTCGATCTGGGGGACCGCTGTAGCCTGGGCGCGGTGCTGGTGGCTGAGAAGGCGCGTACGCGGGAACAGGCGGAACGGCGTCGGCTGTTTTATGTCGGGATGACGCGCGCGAGGGAGCGCCTGGTCTTATCCGGAGCTCTGCCGCGGCGGCGGGTGCGGGGGGCGTTGCTGGAATTGTTAGAACAGGCTGCCGGCGTGGAGCTCGGGCTGACTGATCAGCAGGACATTCCCGTCGGTGATGTCGGCTTGCGTCAGACCATCCTCCAGGGAGATGATCGTCCGCCAGCCAGGCAGCGCGAGCGTCCGATCGTATTGGACGGCGTGGTCACTGACCGGGCATTTTCCGACCGCTGGATGCAGCGCGATCAAAAATGGCAGGTGCAGCGAACGGAGCCCTTGCAGGTCTCACCATCCGACTTCATGCAGAATCCCGCGCCGGCCGTCGAGCGAGAACCAGGGCAGGTCAGGCTGGTGGCGCGGGGAAAGACCCTGGGGACGATGGTCCACCGGCTGCTGCAATACTGGGATTTTACCGCTGATGTGGACTCGCAGGTAGCCTTGATCGACCACACTTCGCTGGCGCTCGACGAACGGGATACGGCGACGCATGACGCGGTGATCGGAGAGGTGCGAGACCTGCTGCGAACCTTTGCGCAGTCGCCTGCCTACGAGCGATTGCGCCGGGCGACCGTGATCGGTCGTGAGGTGCCGTTTCTCATTCCCTGGAACGATGGTCGCCAAATTATGGAAGGGGCCATCGACGTGCTCTACCGCATCGATGGCGAGATCTGGATTGCCGACTATAAGACGGATATGATCCCGGCGGATCAGGTAGCGGCAAGGGCCGAGCTCTATCGGGAACAGGCGCGGTTGTATCGGATGGCGGTGGAACAGGCGTTGGGCGAATCCGTCGCAGGTTTCGAATTTATTTTCCTGCGTCAAGGAATGACGGTCACGGTGTGAGTACAAAGGAGCGTGGCATGAAGGCTCTCGTGTGGGCGGCAGTCGCAACGATGGTGCTGGTCGGGTGTGCCGGCCAACACAAGGTGGAATTGCGGCCGCTGCATGCAGCGGCGGGGACCAGCGTTGCGGTGAGTCAACAGTTGGAACAGGGCAATCAGTTGTTCGCACAACAAGATTGGGCTGGAGCCCGACAGGTGTATGTGGCGACGATCAAAGCCGACCAGACCCTGGCGGAAGCGCACTACAATCTGGCGTTGACGCTGGAGCGATTGGGAGAGAAAGCGGAGGCCAAGAAGCACTATGTCGCCGCGGCCAACCTGGCTCCAGGCAAAAAGGTCATCTGGGACGCTCCGCCTCTTCGGAAATATGACAGCGATATCGGGTTAGACAGGAAATCCTGGATGGACGCCAACCCCAAGTAGCAGGGTGCGGCAACGGCCGCCCGCGCTTCAGAGCGGGGCGGCTGAACCTGAGTCTGGTTGGAGCGGGCGTTTTCGTTGCGACGCGATCGCCAGGATAACCGCTCCCGCCACGATCATGGGAATGCTGAGCATCTGCCCCATCGAAATCGTGCCGACGATGAATCCAATTTGCGCATCCGGCTCGCGAAAAAACTCCACTACAATCCGGCAGATCCCATAGCCTATCAGGAAGGCGCCGAAGACGGTTCCCGGTGGCGGAAGGCGGCGCGTGATCAGCCAGAGTACGGTAAAGAGCAGCAGCCCTTCCAGGAACGCTTCATACAGCTGGGAAGGATGGCGGCAGGCCATGCCGCCGGCCGGGAACACCATACACCAGTCTACGTCGGTGGGGCGGCCGTACAGTTCGCCGTTGATGAAATTGCCAATTCGCCCCAGTCCGAGACCCACCGGGGTCACACCGGCCGCAAGGTCGGCAATCGTCAGGACCGTCATGCCTTGCCGCCTGGCAAACAGGATGAGGGCCACAATCGTGCCGATCAGGCCGCCATGGAACGACATACCGCCTTCCCAGACGGCGAAAACCTTAAGCGGATTCTCCAGATAGTAGGAGAGGTTATAGAACAGAACATGGCCTAATCGGCCTCCGGCGAAGACGCCGACTGCCGCGTAGACGATCATATCGTAGACCTGGTCCTTATTCAGCGGCAGCTTTTGGGCTCTGGCCCTGGCTTCAATGATGAAATAGGCCAGGGTGAGTCCGATGAGATACATCAAGCCGTACCACCGGAACTGGAGTGGCCCTACCCGCAAGAAGACCGGGTCGATATCGGGATACACAATGGCGTGCAACGAGGACAACATAGAGGGACCCCACATAGTTTCGCGATCTTATGTGAGCCTGTTATGCAATGCAAGGCGGGGCTCGAAGCCGCGCCGGACAAGGCCTGCAGCCCGATCAGCGGATTGCTCTCTGAACAGCTGTCGCTTTTCTGAAACGGTTGTCTCCTTCCGTTGTTCACAAAACAGCACCCTTTATGAGAAGTCGCTAACCTGATTTCGCCGCATCGCAGAAATACCCAATGAATCTGCTTCACGCGGCTCTGGCACAGTTGATGCTGTAGTCATTAGTAGCTCTCGCCGAAAGTCAGTGGACAGTAAACCTTGTTGTACCAAAGGGAGGATGTCACGATGTCTACCAAGGGGCGTGAAGCAGCGAAGATTGCAGCCATTATCGGAGGGGGAGCAGTTGTGGGTGCGGCGCTGGGGCTGCTCCTGGCTCCGAAGAGCGGGGCGGAAACGAGGCGTGACGTGGCGCGGTATGCGAAGCGGGCGCAGGTCCAGGCCACTCGGTTCAGCCGCTCGGTGAAGAGCGGCGTGTCCACTATGGTGGAACGCAGCAAAGCATTGGTGAAGAGAGACGAACACAAAGAAGCCGCGTAAGCCTGCCGGCTTGCCGGCACTGGTTTCGATAGGGGAATAACACTGCAACGGCCTGTCTCGGGAGGGACAGGCCGTTTGCACGTGTGAAGATGTTCTGCCGATCGCTTGACCCCCCGGGAGCCCGATGTTAGATTTCGCCCCGATACGTTTCTCTCTGCGGGAGTGGCGGAATCGGCAGACGCCCAGGACTTAAAATCCTGTACTGTAAAAGGTGTGCGGGTTCAAGTCCCGCCTCCCGCACCAACCAGCGATAGCGTCTCTTGCACAAATGGACGCTGTGTCTTGTGTCACGAACTTATTCTAACCCCGGCGAGCAACGTATTGTTCGTGTCAGTTGTTCGCGCCTGATCCGGTACGTGATTCGCGGGAATGAACCCCGATGTTGAACGACAACGTGTTGGCTGCGGTGCTGGAGTTTCGACGGAAGCGCGATTGGGAGCAGTTTCACAAGCCCAAGGAACTCGCGGCGGCCATCACCGTCGAGGCGAGCGAGTTGCTCGAGGTCTTCCAGTGGAAATCTCATGACGAGGCGGCCCGTCTTCTGGAAAGCCCCGCACGGGTGCGTGTGGAGGATGAAATTGCCGATGTAGTGATTCTGCTGTCCTACCTTTGTCATGATCTGGGTCTGGATGTGAATGCTGCGGTGCTGTCGAAGTTGAAGAAGAACGAGGCCAAGTATCCCGTCGAGAAGTCCTACGGCAATGCCCGGAAATATGATGAATGATCGGGCGCACCGAGTGCACATCCGTCTCTAGCGGTGTTGTGCATCTTGAACCAGGCTAATCCGCTAGGTACGGTACCTCCTCATTCCTTCTGGAGGATGTATGGCACAGATCACCGAAGTCGCTCCGGACCTGTTTCGCATCACCACCTACCTCGAACCGTTGAACCTGCAATTCAGCCAGTTTTTAGTTCGTGATGCCGAGCCGCTCCTGTATCACACCGGCCCCAGAGCACTGTTTCCGGCGGTGAAGGAGGCGGTGGCGTCGCTGATCGACATCCGGGCGTTGCGCTGGATCGGCTTCAGCCATTATGAGGCCGACGAATGCGGGTCGCTGCCGGAGTGGCAACAGTTGGCCCCGCAGTCTGAGGCAGTCTGTAGCCTGGTGGGCAAACTCGTGAGTGTGGACGATTGTCTCGCGCTCCGACCTGCAAAGGGCATGGCGGACGGCGAGGTGTTGGAGACCGGGAAGTACCGTTTTCGTTTTCTGGCTACGCCGCATGTGCCGCATTGTTGGGAGTCGGGTTTGATGTTCGAAGAGACGCAGCGGACGCTGATCTGTTCCGATCTCTTTCATCAAGGCGGCAATGTGGAACCGGTCACCCATTCGGATGTGGTCGGCCGATGTCGGGACGTGCTAGTGGAATATCAGCAGGGCCCGCTGGCGAATTACATGCCCTATTGCACACTGACGGATCCGACGATACAACGGCTGGCGGCGCTGCACCCGAAGACTGTCGCAACAATGCACGGCTCGGTCTATGTAGGCGACGGGGCTCAAGCGCTCAATGATCTCGCCTCCGTTGTTCGAGCGGTCTTAGGTGGAGGGTAGTCCTGCCTAAACATTCACCATCCGGCTTCTCACCGGCTCACACCTGCAGGACCCTGCTCGAACGTATTCCCACGTGGACTGCCACGGTGATTCGGACGCGGTTGTCGATCGAATCAGGCCGTACGAGTCTCGCCTTCCATGCACAGTAGTGGTCTGAAATGGTATGATGCCCGATAGTAATCACGTTGTTGATTCCATTCGCTGAGGAGACATTATGAGTATGTATCTCTCACGTCATATCGTCGGGGTCTCATTGGGCGTCGTGCTGTTCGCAGGGAATGGTCTGGCGGCGGAGCCGGCAGATGTGGAGAAGTTTGTGAACGCCCGTATCGAAATCGGCGAAATGATGACGAATTATTTCAAGGGCGGAGAGTCTTACGGGTCCGGGCAGCGGCCGTCGCCGGAAAAAATGAAGGAGATGAGCGACGACATCAA
Source organism: Nitrospira sp. (assembly GCA_024998705.1). Taxonomy (GTDB): domain Bacteria; phylum Nitrospirota; class Nitrospiria; order Nitrospirales; family Nitrospiraceae; genus Nitrospira_A. The sequence goes on along the minus strand of JACOEF010000393.1, from coordinate 11,874 downwards.
CGCGAAACTGACCACACTCTTGTCCAAGCATGGCTTAACGCTTTAAGATTATCGTGCCCGCAGCAAGGATGTGTTTGCTGATGATGCGGCAGTCAAAGGATATCTCGCGCAACATCCGGAGCTGAAGACCAAGTATGAGGCCCTTCCGCTGAATCGGATGAGTGGGGGTGGAGTAGGCAGTACCGGACGAGGGTATTAACAGTATGCGGAAAAATCCCGCCGGCGTCGTTCTCGACATCCGTGAAGCGTGAAGCGTATCTCGGCAAGGTCAGAGTGTATGGCTGGTGGCGTATAGCTGAAAATAAAGCCGCCCAATCTCGATTTCTGGCCATAGGCCATACGGGATGAGCTGTATGCCATAGGCTCGTTTCTGCGGACGAGAGACGAGATACGAACGACGAGCGTTGCCGCTTTAGACGACCTGGATCAGCAGGTTCGTGAGGTGCTCCATCCCGATGCAGTCGAGGATACAATAGGCTCGATATTGCGTTCGGCCCTTCTCTCCGGCGACAAAACTCACGCTCGATTCCCGGTTCATCACCCAGACTGAGCCGGTCTCCTGTTTCCAGCCGTCTTCGGCCCTGATCGTAATCTGGTGCGTGTCTCCCACGGCCAGACTGGTCATTTCTTCACTGAAGACGAAGGTGATCTTAACCACCGTATCCTTGGGAATCTGCAGGGCTCGTTTCGGTCCATAGGTCCGGCCCTTCTCATCCATGAATCCCTTTTCACTGACCCGTACCTTAATCTCGACCGGGGCCTTCTCCGGGGTGGCCGCAGCCGTTATCGTCGGTCCGGCGACGGTGGCGACAAACGCCAACATGGTGACCATGGTTGCCAATCGCTTTGTCATGTGGTGCATTGCTCTCGTGCTCCTCTATTGCGCCTCCTGCGATTGCAGGGAAGCCATTCCCATATCACAGGGTGGCTGCGAGTCTTGGTTGGAGTGGACTACAACTGGGGGCGACTGTTACGACAATGCGGAAAGTCACTCTCAGAAATTTCGTTTGCTCTATTCACCATAGCATAGGCAAGCAGGTTGGCAAGTTCTTTCACCTGCCGCGACAGAGAGCCTGAAACGCGTGGAGGAACAGGCGTAAGGGGTCAGCGGTGAGGCCGATTTTCAGGGAGTTATCCGCCGTAGCCTGGTAGGACTTCAGCTGACGGATGGGGTGGGTGGCACTCAGGTTGCGCGCTTATGGAGCAGGTTTGTTTTCGCCTGGGATACCCGTGCCGTCTCGGCCGGCGGCAATTGGAGTTGCGCTCGGGCGGCTTCGATCGGGAGTTCGCGCCAGGCGCCTGGTTGAAGATCGCCGAGTGTGAAGGGGCCGAACTGAATCCGCCGTAACCTGGTCACTTCATGTCCCAGGACCTTGAATAGCCGCCGGATCTCGCGATTCTTGCCCTCGGTCAACGTGACGGCCCGGTGGGATTCGCGCCCTGAACGCTTCTGAATCGTGACGGATGCGCAGTGCAAATGCTCGCCCTGATCATGTACGCCGTCGAGCAACGCTTGAGCCGTCTCGTCCGTGACCTCTCCGCGCACAGTGACCAGATACAGGCGGGGCACCTGCTGCCTCACATCGGTCAGGAAGCTGGAGAGTGTCGAGTCGTTCGTGAGCAGGAGGAGTCCACTTGTTGCCTGATCCAATCGGCCAACCGCATGCAGGCGTTGCATCTCCGGGGGAAGCACATCGAAAATGGTCTGTCGGCCCTTTTCGTCTTGATGTGTCGTCACCACACCTTTGGGTTTATGGAAGAGAATAAACCGCGGGGGACTCTGCTGGATCGGTTGATCGTCCAGTGAGACGACATCGTCGGGCCAGTCCACCCAGATGTTTGGTGTGCGTACCAGGCGTTGATTGATGCGAACTCGTCCTGCTCTGATCCATTCCTGTGCCTGACTCCGGCTGGCAATGCCCAGTTTGGAGAGTAGACGATCCAGTGTGACTCGTTTGGCGGTGGTTGCCTTCGGGCGTGGCGTGCCCCGCGCTGGATTTCTGGCAGCCGGAACCAGTCGCGACGGTTGTGCCTGGTCCTGCGCCATGGATTTCGGATGACCTGTTGTGCTCATAAGGCTCACGCGTAGGGGCTGTTGCGGAGGGATCGCCTGGGGTGACTGTACACTGCCGGGTGCTGAAAGAAAAGGAGATCGCTTGGGGGCTCGATGTGGAGCCTGGGGTGAGGTTTGTCTGGATGTATGTATGTCATATAGCTGTAATGGTAAGATGGCCGCGGCTTTACAGGAATACACGAATCATGTTCTGCGTGGCAGCATGGTAGTCGCATTGGCGCGTCTGACCACCGGCCTCTTGTTGGTACATGAGCCAACAGACCTGCGAGCGTCGGTACTTGCGGACGGATCGGGGGCTTCTCGGTCGCCACGGGCTGGAGGGCTGAAGGGTCGGATATTGACGTACCTCGTGTGCCTGCCGTTTGCGACGTTGCGGTGTGGGGCGGCGGAGTGGAATTGGGTCGGTGGCATGCATAGGTGCGATGGTTATGTGGGCGTGTGACTGTTCTCGCGGAGGGGAGGCGGTGGTGGACGGACGGGCCGCGCGGGTGACGACTCCTGCCGGATGGAGATGGGTGCTGCTGGCGACGATGGTGCTGGTGTGTCGTCCGCTGCCGTTCGCCATGGCCGATCCGTCCTCCCAACATCAGCTGCAGGCGCTCGCCGGGCAGGGGGATGCGAATGCTCAGTGGATGTTGGGGCAGGTCCTGCTCACGGGCAGTCTTGGCGATACCGATGAGGCCGAAGCGGTGCGATGGCTGCAGTTGGCGGCCGATCAGGGCCACGCCTTAGCGCAACGGGACATGGGCATGTTGTATGAGCAGGGGCAGGGCGTGACGCAGGACGTACTGGAGGCGTACTTCTGGTATTCCCTCGCGAGTCGGCAGGACAGTAGTCGCGCCAGATTTCGCCGTGATGCTTTGTCGGCAATGCTTACCGCGGAACAGCATGAGGCTATCGCGGCGCGCCTCAAGGGATGGCGGCCGAGAAAATGATTCGTCGGTATCGAGCGTTATTTTTTTCGTCTGAAGAGATCGGTGCTGAGCGACTCAATGCGGTCGAGGAAGAGCAGGCCGTTCAGATGGTCCACTTCATGCTGAAAGGCGAGCGCCTCGAATCCTGACGCACTCACCGTGACGACCCGGCCCTCGGGTGTCAGCCCCTCCACCAGCGCCTCTTCGTAGCGCAGCACATTACCCGTATAGTCCGGTACGCTCAGGCAGCCTTCCCGCACGCTTTTTTTCCCTTCCAGCGAGAGAATGACCGGGTTTAACAGCACGACCAATCCATGGCCTCGCTCGCCTTTCTTGCGCGACACATCGACGACGATCACCTGCACCGCCTGTCCGATCTGGGGTGCCGCCAGTGCCACGCCGGGTGATGCGGCGAGCGTATCCAGCATATCTTGAACCACCGCTTGCACGGCCGGATCGGAGGGGACGACGGCGGCGTTCGTGGATTTGAGTGCCTGGTGGGGATACTGCAGAATCGGACGGATAGCCACGATCAGAAGGTGACACTTTCGAGCAGCCGAAACGTCAGGTCGACGCCCAGCAGCGGCTTCAATTGTTCCAGGGCCTGTCTAAGCTGGTCGGCTTGCTGGGCCTCCTGCAATTGAACTTCCATGACCATGACATAGATGGGACGATCTCCCGATCCGATCACGCGGGTGTTCATGTCGGTAATGTTCCCCTGGTGCTGGGCGACGGTGCGGGCCACCTGGGCCACGATGCCCGGATGGTCGGCCCCGTAGACCGACAACATGAACGTCGGTATCTCCAGGGGCGTCTGTCTACTGGCCGCCTGGTCGGGCATCGCTCTGCATAAGATGGCAAGGTCCAGCGGCGTCGTAAAGGGCGTCAGGCGTCGGCCAAGATCTTCGGCCACGATTCCCTCCGGCAGGCGCACCATGAGCATCATGGTGAATTCGCCGCGTAGGCGGGTCATGCAGGTGTCTTCGATATTACAGCCGAGCTGGTGGAGACTATCGGCCATCAGGGCGACGATACCGGGACGGTCTGGTCCGAAGGCGGTGATGATCGCGAAATGGTCCATCGGTATCTCGTCGGTCGCAAGCAGGGAGCAGGTTGCACGTAGAATGCTGCAATTGTCGCAGATTAGCAAGCGCCGGTCGGACCCACCTGGCTAGATTTGTTCCTAAGTGCGTCGTTTCGTGCGGTTTGTCGGGGTTGCGGCGAGTGGATCATCGGGCCAGTGGTGGCGCGGATATCGACCACGCAGTTCCTTCTTTACCTCTTGATAGGCCGAGCGCCAAGAGCTGGCCAGGTCTTTCGTAACCTGGACAGGCCGTCCCGCCGGCGACAGCAGATGCACCATCACCGGCACCCTGCCGCCCGCGATGCGCGGCGTGTCCTGACAGCCGAACATTTCCTGTAAGCGCACGGCCAGTACCGGCGTCTCCTGCTGGTCGTAATCCAGCTTCACATGGGAGCCACTGGGTACGGTGAGATGGGTGGGCACGAGCCTGGGCAGTTCCTGTCGCTGTTGCCACGTGAGCAGGCTTTCGAGCGGCGGATGGAGATCGAGACGGCGAACCTGCGCCAGGCTCGTGAGGCCACCGACGAATGGCCCCAGCCAGGCTTCGAGGTGTTTTTCGAGCGCGGCGTCCGACAGATCCGGCCAGGTGGGGTCAATGCGATGAAGAAACCCGACGCGGGCGCGCCACTGTTGCAGCTCGTTGTTCCAGGGTAGACAGGCGAGGCCCGCTTTCCGAATGCCGAAGAGCAGCGCGGCGGCGACTTGAGTCGGATCCGGGTCGTGCGTCGCACGATCATCGAGAATAAGTTGCCCCAAGCGGCGCTGCTGTCTGGCGCGAACGGATTCCGACCGGTCATCCCATTCCAGCAGATCGACGGCTTGGATCTGTTCCGCGCAATGCTGCTGCAGATCTGCCAAGCCAACCGGCGCGGCCAGGAGAATACGCGCCCAGTCGCCGGTGCCGTCGAGCTGAGCCACCACCAGATACTCGTCTTGGGAGAGTCCCTGTACGGTTTGAAATGCCGCACCCCGGCCATTGGCTAAACGATAGCGTCCCTCGCTGTCCGCGATCCGTTGCGCGATGCGATCCGGGTAGGCCAACGCCAGTAGCGTACCGGTATGTTCGGTGCCGTCACCGGACGCGGCTGCCAGGTGCAGCTGGCGTCGCCATTGTTCGGCGGCGCGTCGCACCCGTTCACAACCGGTCCGGTTGACCGTCGCTCCGGCGAGATGTTCCCTGGCACCTCGCAAGGCTTCGACCCTGATGCGCAGATCGGCATGTCGCCAGCCGGGTCCGCCTTGCAGAATGTCCCGTTCGCTCAGCAGCGCCGCCAGGTCACAGGCGTGGGCTGCAAGGCCGAGAGGCACGGCGGTCACGATCATGTGGGCCAATCGTGGATGGACTGTGACGTGGGCGAGTCTTCGACCATGGGCGGTGAGGTCGCCTTGCGCATCAAGCGCTCCGAGTTGCCGCAGCAGAGCACGAGCCTGGGCAAAGGCGCCTGCCGGTGGTGGGTCGAGCCAGGACAGTTCGCTCGTTTCCACAACGCCCCATTCTGCGAGATCCAGCGCCAATGGTGCCAGGTCTGCCTCCAGGATTTCCGGCGGACGGCGTGGCAACAGAGCCAGTTGTTCGGCCGTTGTCCAGAGGCGATAACACGTTCCCGGTTCTAGTCGACCTGCGCGGCCGCATCGTTGATCCGCCGCATCCTGGGTGACACGCATCGTGTCGAGCCTGGTGAGACCTGAACGGGGATCGAAGCGCGGAACCCGCATCAACCCCGCATCGATCACGACCCGCACACCTTCGATAGTCAAACTGGTTTCGGCGATGGAGGTCGCGAGCACAATCTTTCGTCGCCCTTCGGGTGCGGGTAGAATGGCCTGTTCCTGCTCATGCTGCGGGAGTTCTCCATGGAGCGGCGCGATGAGAATGTCCGGGTCGAGCGAGGCGTCGAGCAGTTGCCGCTCGACGCGCCGGATCTCCGCCATGCCGGGGAGAAATACCAGCAGGCTGCCCGTATCACGCGCCAGGGCCTGGCGAATGCTCCGGACCACCGCCGGTTCCAGATGCCCCTCAATTGGCCGGTCGAGATACTGCGTAGTGACGGGGAAGAGGCGACCCTCGCAAGAGATCGTCTCTGCATCCTGCAACAGGCGCGTCACCGCCGCGCAGTCGAGTGTGGCCGACATGACGAGTACGCGAAGGTCCGGTCTGAAGAGACGTTGTGATTCCTTCACGAAGGCCAAGCCAAGATCTGCTTGCAGACTGCGTTCATGAAATTCGTCGAAGATGACGAGGCCGTATCCGGCGAGTGACGGGTCGTGCTGCAGGAGCCTGGTGAGGATACCCTCGGTGACGACTTCGATCCGCGTCTCCGGTCCGGTCTTGCTGTCGTGACGATTGCGGTATCCGATCGTCTTCCCGACGGGTTCCCCCAGCACGGCAGCCATGTAGGATGCGGCCGCGCGCGCGGCCAGTCGGCGGGGTTCGAGCAACACCAGTTTCTGACCTGCCAGCCAGGGCTCGTGCAGCAGGGCCAACGGAACACCGGTGGTTTTTCCCGCGCCTGGCTGCGCCGTTAGTAATGCCGCGCGTCCGGCTGCCAGGCTTTGGCGCAGAGCCGGGATGACCTCTTCTATTGGTAATCGGACCATGGTAGGGTGCGTCTCCTGAAAGCCCTATAGGCTATAGCATATGGCCGCTAGTGAATGGGACAGTTGCCGAAACTGATGGTCAATTTTTCGTCCGGCCATAGGCTCTTTTCCCTGACGAGAGAGGCTTCACGATTCATGGGAGGATCATGACGAGTTTAGTATGGACAAGCGACAAACCTGCAAAGGCTGGGTGGTATTGGTGGCGTGGGTTGGGAGAGGATATGGATCCGCTGATTCTCTATGTGGATGAGGTGGGGTATTTCCAATGGCCTGACGGCGCCTCGCAGGAGGTCGGACTGACGAAGGGCGAGTGGGCCGGCCCGCTCACTCCTCCGAGTGAGGAGTAATGGTTCGATGATGCTCCTGCCCCAGACGTGTGAAAAGGCGTTGCTCGAACGGTTCCTGCGTGCCGAAGCCATGGCGTTGTGGGCGGTACGCGCCGCTCAGGCGCAGAACCTTCCCCGCCATGTGCAGACGTTCCTCCAGCGCCACGAGATCGACGAACAGGATCACCTGCGGCAATTCGAAGGGATGCTCGGCACGACCTCACAGCGGACGCCGACGCTCCCGACCGTACCCTCGCAATGGGAAATGCTGGCGGTGTTGTTGTTTGGATATGAGGCGCTCGGACTGGAATTCGCGACGCTCCTCGCGACGGTGCGGCCTGACCTGGCGGACATCCTCGAAGACGAAGAGGTGCATGTCGGATTCTTCGAGCAGGAACTGAAGATCATTCTGGCGGGTGGGGAAGTGGGGGCTCAACAGGCGCGGGAGGCGGCACGCACTTGGTGGAAGAAGTTGCCTCGCACGGTGGATCGCTATCTCGGTGATCCCTCGCTCGCGCCCTACAGAACCGAACTTCGACAGCACATCCTATCGGTCATTCAGGATCGATTCACCGCGTTGGGCCTGCTGCCTGCCGGGCAGGCAGGCCGGTAATCTCCGACCCGCCTGCTCCGTTCCACCTTGTGCTAAAACTGCAGCGTGCCGTTGATGGCGGCCAAGACCTGATTCTTGTTCAGGCCGTCGTTGTACGGCGAGCGCTGTCCGTCGAACCAATCGGCGCGGACTTCCGGACGGATCAACACATTGGGGTGCGGCCGATAGGTGAGGCCGGCGCTGAGTGAATAAAACGAACCGGCAAACGGACCGAGGTTCGGGTTGTCGCGCACCGGGTTGCCGCCGACCCTGGTGCCCGCTTCGTCGCGCATCCACTCGAAGCGCAGACCCGCCCGCCATTGATCGGTGAGCGCATAGTACAGATAGTTGTCGATGCCGTACCAGCGCGCGGTGCCGCCGTCGACCTTGCCCTGGTTCTGATACGCATAGTGATGATGGAAGACGTATTCCCATCGCTCGGCCGGATGTGCCGTGAAGATCAGGCTGTAGCGCGTGCGGGTTTCGAATTGTGTGGCCACGACGCTGGGTTCGTTGCCCGTGACCATGGAGAAGGAGAGCGACCAGAGATTCTCCGGCGCGGTGTACTTAATGCTGGCCAGACCCGTAGTGCTGTCCTTCGTCCGGTCCAGCGAATCCCAGCCGTTCACCAGGCCGCCTTGCAACGTGATGCGATCGTTCAGGTGCCAGGTGGCCAGTCCGCCCCAGTGGGTGAAGGGGCCGGCGAATTGGTAGGCGTAGGATTTGGAATAGAAGAAATTATTGATGGACGGCACACCTTCGTAACCGATGATGGTGTAGAAGTGACCGACCTTCACGGAGAAGGTCTGGTTGCCGATTTCGGCATAGGCCTGCGGCATCGCCAGCCCGTAGTGCTGACCCTGGGCGTTCCAACGCTGCGCGCCGTTCTCGCGCCGCTCGACCCCGTTGCTCTGTGCCAGGAAGAAATCGTAGCCGTACATGAAATCCAAACGTCCGCCGATACCCCAATTGCTGCCGGTGGCGGTCAGCGGTTTTTCGACGATCATGTACAACTGGTTCAGGACAGGAATATCCCGGTCGATGGCGTTGTAGGGGCCGCTGAAGTTGCTGCGCGGGTTGCTCGCGTTATACGTATACCCGCCGTCCACCCAGCCGCGTACGCGGAGGAATCCGTCCTGCGGAAAAAAGCGGTTGATGCCCTTTTCATCCGCATGCCACAAGGAATCGGTCCATAATGGATCCGACGAAGAGCGACCTTCCAGGCCGGGCGTTTGTGCGGAGAAGATTGGAGGAGGCGTGACACCCAGCGGGATGCCGGTGAGCAGCGATTGCCCGAAGGCGCCTCCTGCCCAGGTTCCCCAACCGCAGAACATGGTTACCACGAATGCTTTCACGATCGATTTCGACATACCCATACCCGTACCGCCCTCCTGTAATTAACGTCTGTCACGTGATGAATGATGATGCCGCGAGCAACGATAGTGTGTGAGCCGGTACCCGACACGTTGTCCTGGTCGAGGCGGTTCTCACTCAGCGCGCGCAGCGGGCGGGAGTCTAACAAGTTGGCGGGTAAGGGAAAATTGGGGCAAGTATTTAAGTGGATTCAGTGGCGCAATGGCTGGAGCCGAGTGTCACTGTGACGGTTGCGTTGAGTCGGTTGTGGAAGGGAACGGGACGATGGGGTGAAAGGGCTAGGCTCCTGCCGGGACGAGTCCGCCGACGACACCGATTTTGCGGAACTTCTGATCGCGCTGAGCGATGAGTTGGTCGGTCGGTAGTTCAACGAGGGCATACAGCTGATTGGAGAGGGCTTTGGCCACTCGATCGCACATCGCCCTGGGATCACGATGCGCGCCGCCGAGCGGTTCGGGGATGACCTCATCCACAATGCCGAGTCCGACCAGATCTTGGGCGGTCATTTTCAGCGAAGCGGCGGCATCCGGCACCTTGGACGGGTCGTCGTAGAGAATCGCGGCGCAGCCTTCGGGAGAAATAACGGAGTAGACGGAATGTTCCAACATGAGGATGCGATCGCTCACGCCCAATGCCAGGGCGCCGCCGCTGCCGCCTTCGCCGATGACGACGGAGATGATGGGTACGGTCAGCCGGGACATGACGAACAGGTTCCTGGCGATCGCTTCGGCCTGTCCGCGTTCTTCGGCGCCGATGCCGGGATAGGCGCCCGGGGTGTCGATCAGCGTAATGATCGGACGGCCGAACTTTTCCGCCAGCCGCATGAGTCGTAACGCTTTGCGATACCCTTCCGGATTGGGCATGCCGAAGTTCCGCTGCATCCGCTCTTTGAGGGTCTTTCCCTGCTGATGGCCGATAATCATGACCGACCGGTCGTTAAAACGCGCGAAGCCGCCCACGATCGCGCGGTCGTCACCGAAGCTGCGGTCGCCGTGCAGTTCCAGGAATTCGCGAGACAGTTCGTTGATATAGTCGAGGGTCGTGGGCCGCTGAGGATGGCGGGCCAGTTGGGTGCGCTGCCAGGGCGTCAGGGTCGTATAGAGTTGGTGCTCGACCTGCGCGAGTTTCGTCCGGAGCTTGCGGATTTCATCCTGCGTGCCGGATTTGGGAGACTCAGCGGAGGCCAGCTTCTCGATTTTTTCTTCGAGTTCGCGGATCGGTTTTTCAAAGTCGAGGTAGTCTCTCATACTGCTGAACCCCCCTTAAGGGTGTTGCCTAGGTTCGCCTAGGTTACCAAAGTGATGGCGCCCTTGCCTAGCACTTCCTCGATATCGGCGACAAAATGCTCGCTGGGCGTGATCTTGACGTTGGGGAGGGGAGAGGTCCGCGCTTCCATCGTGCCGCCGAGGGCCATGACCAGAGAGACACTCGACGCGCCGGGATATTTCTGGAATACCTGCCGGAGCATCGGCAATCTGGTGGAGGCCGTCGGTCCGTCGTGCAGGCGAATCATCACCCGCGAAATCCCTGTGTTCTGTAAATCAGCCAGCGGTTCGATCTTGGTCCCGCGCAACTTGGTGCCTTTGTCGCCGCGATCCACGGTGCCCGTCAATCGCACGACCCGTTCCGGCACGATCATCTCGGCATGGTCTCGATACAGGTCGGGGAAGGCTATCACTTCTACCAGCCCATGTAAATCCTCGAGTGTGATGTAGGCCATGCGGTCGCCTTTTTTGGTGAGCATGGATTTGACTGTTGTAATGATGCCGCAGAGTTTGACCTCGCGTCCGTCCGGCACATCAGGGATCTGCATGGTCGTGGTGTTGGCGAAGAGTTGGATGGCCGCTTCATACCGGGCCAGCGGATGGGCGCTGATGTAGAAGCCGGTCAATTCCCGCTCATACTTCAACAATTCGCCCTGGCTCCACTCGGGCACATCGGGCAAGGCCGGGTCTGCCAGATTTTGCGGCAGACCGACGGTATCGTCGCCGAAGATGCTGGTCTGTCCGAGTGCGCGCTCCTTCTGGATGCTCATGCCTTCGTCCATCGCTTGATCGAGCATGGCCAGGTATTGCGAGCGCCGTCCGCCCATGGAATCGAACGCCCCGGCCTTGATCAATCCTTCCATCATGCGTTTGTTCAACTTGCGCAGGTCGACCCGGCGGAAGAGATCGAAAAAGGAACGGAACGGTCCGGTCTCGTTGCGGACTTCGATGATGGCTTCAACCGCGCCTTCGCCGACGTTCTTGATCGCCGCGAGTCCGAAGCGGATGCTGGTATCGACGACCGCGAAATTCTTCTGGCTCTGGTTCACGTCCGGCGGCAGCACCGGGATGCCGAGCCCGCGGCATTCGGTGAAGTAGCCGACGATCTTGTCGGCGTTGCCCATGTCGGTGGTCATCAACGCCGCCATGAATTCGGTCGGGTAATGGGCCTTGAGGTACGCCGTTTGATAACAGACCACCGCATAAGCGGCGGCGTGCGATTTGTTGAAGCCGTAGCCGGCGAACTTCTGGATCAACTCATACAGTTTGTCGGCCTTCTTCTCGGAGATTTTTTTCTGCTTCGCCCCCTCCAGGAATTGGACGCGGAGCTTCTCCATCTCCTCGGGCTTCTTTTTACCCATGGCTCGACGGAGAATATCCGCTTGTCCCAGGGAGAAGCCGGCCACCTTGTTGGCGATGGCCATGACCTGTTCCTGGTACACGATGACGCCGTACGTGTCCTTCAGGATCGGCTCGAGCTCGGGCATCTCGTAGGCGATCGGGATCTTGCCCTGTTTGCGTTTGATGAAGTCCGGAATGAGGTCCATCGGGCCGGGGCGATAGAGCGCGATGATGGCGATGATGTCTTCGAACCGGTCGGGCTTCAGACCCGTTAGGAGGTCGCGCATGCCGGAACTTTCGAGCTGG
>JACOEF010000425.1 GCA_024998705.1 Nitrospira sp. | reverse complement strand
GGATCGGGCCACCGTGAAGCTCACGAAGGGAATCAAATGGACTGTTCCGCAACCGATCGACTGTCTTCAAAAGCAAGTCACACTGACGGCCGTTATCCATGATGCCGGCGTCCCGGAAAGTCGTTCGCCAAACCCATGTACATTTCCGGTATCACCGGAAATGGTACCACTGTCAGGCTCACGGACAAGAAAGAAGGATAAGCACCCCGACTGGGTGGGCGCCTTTACGGACGTGAGCAGAGCGCCCTCTCCGTCACACGACACAAGGAGTGTCAGCATGCCGCTTTCAATCGCAGAGTCCAAGAATAAGACCAAAGTGTTCAATGAGGTCAAAACCAATTGGGACAAACAAACTGCAAGCAACAACTGGACGGAGGCTACCTTTAAATTCAAGCCACCCAAAGACGACTGGCTGCTCGGACTCAAAACCTTGTCTAAAATCACCGTCGAGGTGAAATGGAATGCCGGATGGAAGGTAACCCTGCTCGGTACGGCAGAGGATGGTGGCCCGACAAAATGTATCGTCGGCGAGCTCCCGGGAACCGGGTAAAGAGTGCGTTCATCAATTACGGTATCGGCAGGAAATGGCGCCACTGTCAGGCTGACAGAGCAAATGAAGGGTCACCTTCATGAGCATGGGGCGCCCGCACAGACTTCGCAGTGCACATTCGTTCGTGACACGACAGGAGGAGAAGCGAGATGCCGCTTTCAATCGCAGAGTCCCAAAATAAGTCCAAAGTGTTTAAAGAGATCAAAACCAATTGCGACAAACAGGCTACGAGTAAGGGCTGGACGGAGAGCACGTTTAACTTTAGTCCTCCTGCGGACCATTGGCTGCTCACACTCAAAACATTGTCCAAGATAACGGTTGAGGTGAAATGGGATAGCGGGTTCAAGGTGTATCTGCTGGGGACTCTGGAGAAGGGAGGCCAGCAGGCCAAAACTAGTGTGGGCACGTTGCCAGGACTCGGCTAGCTCTTCTTCTGAGCGGCGCCGCAATGGACGGAGAGCGGGGCGTGAGTACCAGTCCCGCCCCCTCTCCGTCAGCGCAGGGGACGAACTCCACTCGCCAATGTCTCCCACTGCTTGTTCAACAGGTACGGCTAAACCGAAGTTTAGGGTCAGGTCTTGTAATCAAACATTTGCCGGCTGATAGCTTGCCGACTCCTGCTGCCCTCATTGACAGCTGAGCGTTCAGTCGATGCTCTACTGCCACGGCAGGGATTTCTTCAGCAAGATGAGGGTCACAGCAAGATGAGGGTCAGGTCTTGTAATCGAACATTTGCCGGCTGGTAGCTGGCTGAGCCTTGCACCCATTCATAGCTGACCGTTCAGTCGATGCTCTACTGCCACGACAGGGACGTCTTCTAGCGCCGTCCGGCCTTCCGCCCCCACTCTCCCCACCCGCGAGGCAGATGAAACTCGCTGCCCCACTTCCGACGAACGCGGCCGGTTTGCCTGATCGACTTTCCTTAGTTTCGAAACCTCGGCGCCCTCCTCCACGTGCGGGGCCTTAGGCTCGCGGTGGCGATGAATCACTAGGTTCGGATCGCGGGACAAGTGAATGAACATCTGTCGCCAACCAAGAATTGGCCGAATGCTTGCTTGGAAAACTTGACTCTAACTTGCTCTCTTTGAATACGTCGAGGTGTTTTCTAATCGGATGCGACGGCATTCCGCTCTCGGCTATGACTCCCCTGCCGAGTATGAAGCAAGGGCGGCAGTCACTTAACCAGGTCTCCACGGTATTGGGGGAAGGTCATTGATGCAGCTTGAAATGGAAAGGGATAGCCCGCCCATGCTCACCGTGAGCACAAACTCCTGTGCACCCAGTGCCTGCTCCTCCTTCCGCCGCAGCCCTTATCCCTTGGCTTCTTCCCGCTTGGCCTCGGTCCGCCATCGCCATATGACGTAAATCGGTGGAATGACAAACAGCGTGAGTAGCATGGCGGAAAAGACGCCGCCGACTTGGGGAGCGGCGATCCGCTTCATCACATCGGCACCGGTGCCAGTGGCCCACATCACGGGGAATAGCCCGACGACATCAACAAGCCCGATCATGGCCATGGGTCGGATGCGTTCCACTGCCCCGCGATGCACGGTTTCGATCACATCCTGGAGTGTCGTCAGGCCACCGGCCGCTTTGCGTCGAGCGCAGGCCTCATCCAGATACGCCAACATGACGGCGCTGGTCTCCGCCGCCGTGCCCACGACGGTGATGAGTCCCACCCACACCGCGATGCTCATGTTGTACCCTAGGATCGATAGATACCAGACCGCACCCACGAGGGAAAGCGGGACCCCCGCCATCACCATGCAAGTGTGTGCCACTGACCGGAAGGCGAAATAAAACGTGACGAAAATGAAGATGAGCGTCAGCGGGACAACCAGTTTCAGCCGTTCTTTCACCCGTTCCATGAACTCGTATTGCCCGGACCAGACAATCGTATAGCCCGCCGGCAGTTCGACGTTTGCCGCTACAACCCGTTTGAGATCCTCCACATAGCCGCCAACATCGCGCCCCGCCATATCAAGGAAGACATACCCCGCAAGCAGACCATTTTCGTCCCGAATCATGGGGGGACCATGGACGAATCGGAGCGTCGCAAGCTGTGCAAGCGGCACTTGCGCACCGGTCGGTGTATCAACGAACACGCGCTTCAGCTTTTCAGGATCATCCCGCAACTCACGGAGATAGCGGACGTTGATCGGGTAGCGCTCCCGGCCTTCTATGGTCGTGGCAATATTTTCACCCCCGATGGCAGTTTCGATGATCTTTCCAACATCCATCAGCTTGAGCCCATAACGCGCGATCTGATCACGGTTGATATCGAAGTCGAGATAGTATCCGCCGGACACACGCTCCGCATAAACGCTCCTGGTCCCAGGGACATCCTTGAGGACCATCTCCAAATGCTCGCCGATCTTTCCAATCTGCTTCAGATCAGGACCAAAGATCTTGATCCCAACCGGCGTGCGAATCCCAGTCGTCAGCATGTCGATCCGCGCCTTAATCGGCATCGTCCACGCGTTCGTCACCCCGGGCAACTGAAGCGCGCGGTCCATCTCATCCACGAGTCCCTCATAGCTCAACCCTGGTCGCCATTGCTCCTTCGATTTCAGCGCGACCACCACTTCCATCATGCTGAAGGGTGCGGAGTCGGTGGAGGTTTCAGCCCGTCCAGCCTTGCCAAAGACCTGCTCCACCTCTGGAAAGGAGCGCAGCTTTTGATCCATGATCTGAAGCAGCCGGCTGGCTTCCGTCACCGACAAGCCAGGCAAGGTTGTAGGCATATAGAGGATCGTGCCTTCATATAAGGGCGGCATAAACTCGGAACCCATCTGTTGATAGACCGGCACGATGCTGGCCATCAACACGATGGCCCCCATCACGACGGCTTTCCGATAGTGCAGGGCCATGCGCAACACAGGCGCATAGAGCCATTGGAGCGAGCGGGTGACAGGATGCTTCAGTTCCGGAAAAATCTTGCCTCGAATGAACGTCGGTAAACAGGCCGGGACCAACGTAATGGCCAGCACGGCACACATCACAATGGCCAGGTTGTTGGTCCAGGCCAGCGGCTTGAACATGCGGCCCTCTTGCGCTTCGAGCGCGAAGACCGGGATGAACGAGATCGCAATGACGAGGACAGACGCAAAAATGGGCGGCCCGACTTCTTTGGCGGAATCGATCAGGACTTGGAGCCGGTCGCCAACCTTTCCATCCCGCTCCCATTCCTCAAGGCGCTTGTGGGCATTGTCCACCATCACGATCGCGGCATCGACCATATCGCCGATCGCCACGATGATACCGCCCAGGGACATGATGTGCATGCCGATGTTCAGGAGATAGATAGGAATAAACGCGATCAGGACGGCCAGCGGAAGTGTCAGGACAGGCACGATCGCGGACCTGACATGGAGCAAGAACGCGAGGATCAGCACGCCGGTGACAATGAGTTCCTCAGTCAAACTCTCGTTCGCGGTG
>JACOEF010000947.1 GCA_024998705.1 Nitrospira sp. | reverse complement strand
TTTCCACTAGGCCTTCTTTCGGTCGGTGTGGGCCTTCTGCAAAGTTGCAATGCTTTTATGGAGTCTATAGACTCGCCATGGTCTTGGAGTGCGGGGTCTTCTGTTTTTGTCGTACTGGTGGCGATTGACAGATTTTTTCGTGCTTTGTTACACTCGGCCGCAATGTGGGCCAATCAGAAGGCCAGCATTCCGTTCCGTGTCGGGAACGCAGTTCAGTACTAGTCCGAATTAACGTCGATACAGTCTGTACCTGGCTTGTTTTGGCCTCGATGGGGGCCAGAACATGGTCCTCAGCTTATAAAAGGGGAGGGAGTCCTTATGAGCCTTGATTACGTCAAGTTTTCAAGCGGCTTTGAAAAGTTCATGCCGAAAGAATATCGGGACATGGTTGAGCATGGTCCCTTCGGGAAAAAGGTGTCCGTTTCGCAGATGGGCTCCTTCAAGGAAGTCCTTGAAGAACACCCGATGTGTGCCGGTTGTGCGATGACCCTCTTTATCCGCCTCGCGATGATTGCCTTCCCCAATCCCGAAGATACTATTACTGTCGGAACTGCCGGTTGCGGCCGTTTGGCCATTTCACAGGCTGCGATCCCCTTCGTGTACGGTAACTATGGTGATCAAAATGGTGTGGCCAGCGGGTTGTCCCGTGGTTTGCGCCTTCGATTCGGCGATAAACCGAAGGATGTGGTCGTCATGGCCGGTGACGGCGGCACGGCGGATATCGGCTTTCAGCAGGTTCTCCACTCCTGGTTCCGCAAGGAACGGTTCACCACGATCATGCTCGACAATGAAGTCTACGGAAACACCGGTGGGCAGGAGAGTGGCATGACGAATCGCGGCGCTGTGCTGAAGATGGCTCCGTTGGGGAAGAAGTTTGAGAAGATGGACATGCTGCAGATGGCGAAGGTTGCCGGTTGCGCCTACGTCGCGACGGTGGTGCCCAATAATCCTCGCGGTGTGGAAAGCGTCATCAAGAAGGCCGTCTTGATCGCCAGAGAGGTTGGTTCGACCTACATTCAGGCCTACACATCCTGCAACATTGAGTACGCCATTCCGACCGACAAGGTCATGGAGGACGCAAAGAATGTTGAAAACGATCGCTATCAGTTCTCCGAATACATTACAGACGAAGCGAAGCAATTTCTTACGGAACGGTATGGCTACAAGGAATTTCTCCCGAAGCCGGCTGCTCCTGCTCCTGGGCTCCCGAAAGCCTGAGTTACGTTTAAGGAGGATTGAGCATGGCGAAACGTTTCAACATTCGGATGGCGGGTGTGGGTGGTCAAGGCGTTGTGACCGGCTCACACATTCTGAGCACCGCGGGGATTAATGCCGGCGGGGAAAGTACGATTGTTCCGTTCTATGGGTCGGAAAAGCGTATGGCTCCGGTGGAGAGTTATGTGCGGGTATCAGACGAGCCTATCTACGAAATCGGGGAAATCACCTTCCCGCACATCATTATCATTTTCCATCCACAAGTGATCACGCACGGGAAATCGTACACGATGCCGTTTTACTTCGGGCTGAAGGAAGACGGTATTGCGTTGATCAATAATGATGGTCCGATGAAGCTTCATCGGGATCAGGCTCGCGAGTTAGAAGAGCGCCGTGCAAGACTGTACTATTTCCCCGCTACGAAGTTATCCCTCGAAGTGGCGGGGATGGACTTGTGTACGAATATGGCCTTAATGGGTTGCATCGGAGCGATTACCGGGTTGACCACCGTTGAAGCGTTGGAGCAGTCGGTCAAGGATCGGTTTCTTGGCAAAGGATTCGTGGTTTCCGGAGGAACCGCTGCCTTGGACAGTGTCGTCGAGCGGAAATTTAAAAAGAAACAGGAATTGATCGACAAGAATGTCGCGGTAATTCAGGCCGGCTGGAACTACGCAGTCGACCATGGTTGGGCTGCACCGACGGTCAAGCGGTCCGAAATCCGGGCGACTGTGAGCGCCTAACCAGGATTTAGTACGAAGGAGTTCCAATGTATTTAGTCGCCCATATCGATGTCGAAATTTGTGCCTCGAAGAGCTGTAAGCTCTGTACTCAGTATTGTCCCGAGGCCAATACCATTCAGTATAGCGAAGAGATGGGGAAAGAGAAGGGCTTTAAGTATGGCTCGGCTTACGTGGCCGTAGATCGTTGTAAGGGATGCGCACAATGTGTGTGGGTCTGCGACAACATGGCGAAGAACAATGCCATTAAGATGATCATGATTGATCAATTACCGATGGCCGCGTTGACCGATAACATCACATATAGCGATAAGAGTACGACGGCGGTCTTGGCGAGCCCAGTAGTCGGGTAAGCGTAAGAAAGGGGAGTGGGCGTGGGAATGACGCAAGATACAAGAGAGAGAATTATCGTGCCGGGGCCAGCCGGATTCCATCCTCCATCAGCAGCTCAATTGGGGGTCT
>JACOEF010000946.1 GCA_024998705.1 Nitrospira sp. | reverse complement strand
GCTCTTTCAGCAATGTCTCGACCCGTTCCATACGCTCACTTCTCGAATAGCCCAGCATCTCCAGAATCGCAAGGATATTGTGTTCCACTGACAGCCGGCGGAACACCGACGACTCCTGCGGCAAATACCCAATGCCGCGTCGAGCCCGCTTATACATGGGCAACTCTGTAATCTCATGGCCGCTGAGGGCGATCGTGCCCTCGTCCGGCTGACACAGGCCGACCATCATGTCGAAAATCGTTGTTTTCCCGGCCCCGTTCGGCCCCAGGAGACCGACGACTTCGCCGGCCTGCACATCCAGTGAGACGCCTTTCACCACCTTCCGGCCGCGAAAACTCTTCACCAAGCCGCTGGCAGCCAAACGATCGGGCGCACCCGCCGGAGTCGCACCATCCACGACCGATGCGTGAGCGGCTGATGACATCGGGCTCACCGCTTGGCACCACCTTCCCCCTCGATGACCACTTGTG
>JACOEF010000945.1 GCA_024998705.1 Nitrospira sp. | reverse complement strand
TACAGCATGTCGCCGCGACCGAGCAACGCTTCGGCACCATTCGCATCGAGAATCGTACGAGAGTCGGTCTTCGAAGAAACTTGAAACGCGATGCGAGCGGGAAAGTTAGCCTTAATCAAACCGGTCAAGACATCGACCGACGGCCGCTGGGTCGCCAGCACGAGGTGAATGCCAGACGCGCGCGCCATCTGCGCGAGACGCGCGATTTTGTCTTCCACGTCTTTCGGAGCCACCATCATCAAATCCGCCAGCTCGTCGATCATGACCATGATGTAGGGCAAGGGCTCCGGCGGGCTCGCCTTGACCGAATCCGTCGGCCCATTGTCGCCGGCCGGTTCCGCATCTTCACCCTTCGAGAGCCGTTCTTCTTCGGAAAGAAACGTCAGCTCAACCTGTTCCGGCTTGCCGGATTGCCAGACATCCGACACGGCTCCTTGCACTTCAGAGATACGCCGGTTGTAAGCATCGATACTGCGCACCCCCGCCTCCGCCAGCAACTTGTACCGCCGCTCCATCTCCTGAACGACCCACCCCAAGCCGCGCGCCGCCGATTTGGGATCGGTGATAACGGGGCGTAGCAGGTGCGGAATGCCATCGTAGCTTTGAAACTCCAGCATTTTAGGGTCGATAAGCAGCAGCTTCACTTCGTCCGGGCGTGCGTTGAACAGAATACTCAACAACATGGTGTTCAGCCCTACGCTCTTGCCGGCTCCGGTCGCGCCGGCGACCAGCAAATGGGGCATCGTTCGCAGGTCCGCACAGACCGCACCGCCGAAGATATCTTTCCCGAGCGCGAGACCCAATTTGGAGCGTGAACGCGAGAAGGCATCGCTGGTGACGACTTCCTTCATCGACACCATCTCACGATGAGGATTCGGCACTTCGATCCCGACGACCGACTTGCCGGGCAACGGCGCCACGATACGCAAGCTGATGGCTTTGAGCGCCAGGGCCAGGTCGTCGGCCAGATTGACGATGCGGGCAACCTTCGTCCCCGGCGCGGGCTCGAATTCATACATCGTCACGACCGGACCCGGTCGCACCTCCGTCACTCGCCCGTCGATCGCAAAACTCTTCAACGCCTTGGTCAGGATTTCCGATTGCAGTTTCAATTCATCATCGCTCAGGCGGGCCAGTGGACCGGAAGGATCACTCAGCAATTCCTGGGGATCAGGCAGGACATACCCGTCGGACACGGAGGGACTGGTCGCAACAGCTGCCGCCGGCTCATCCGCCGACACCGTGCGTTTTTCCACTTTCATCGGGGGCTGAATCTTGGGGGGAATCACAGGCACGGGAATCTGTTCCACCGCTTCAGCCACCACCTGCACTTCGCGACCAAAGTCCTGCTCCTCGACCTCGCGCGGAGCACGCACCTTCTTCTCACGGACTCGCTTCGGCTGAGCCTCTTCCGGTTTTGTCGGCCACTCCGGCAACCACCCCGCCATCCGCTCGCGCGCGGCCAGCCACCAATCGGGAAGTCGCTGTAGGAGGACCGTCAGCGACAGCGGCACGGTAAACAAGAGCGCCACCGTCAAGCCGGCAAGAACCACAATATGCGCCCCGGTCGTGGCGAAATAACTCCGGAGCCCATCGGCCAACACTTGACCGATGATGCCACCGGCAAGACCGCGATTGACCCATCCACTGGAAATCGTGGGGACCGCCGTCACTTCCAAATGCAGCAGCGCGCTCAAGAAGAGCATCGCCGCCACGCCGCTGCCGGCGTTCCTCAGTCGCATGGTGAGAGGGATCGGCGTGAAGCAACGCGCGCCGAGCAGGCCAAGCAGAATGGGAAAGAGGTAGGCGGCTCCGCCGACCATAAAAAAACACGCGGCCGCCGACAGCGCGCCCACCGACCCGATCATGTTCTTGGGCTGATTGCCGGCTGCTCCGGATGCCGCCATCGATTTGGCGTCGCCGGGAACGAACGACACCAGACTG
>JACOEF010000944.1 GCA_024998705.1 Nitrospira sp. | reverse complement strand
GCGGACGTCAGATAGCTCACCACTCAGAACTGCGCTCAGGCGACCGTTAAGGAGGGATCAACCTTGGAAGGTGTATACACATTATTCGAAAAACCGCGTGACTCGGTGTCGTTCGACTCGATGCGGATTCGCATTGCGTCGCCCGAAAAAATCCGGTCGTGGTCCTATGGTGAAGTCAAGAAACCCGAGACGATCAACTATCGATCGTTCAAGCCTGAGAAGGACGGGTTGTTCTGCGCCAAGATTTTCGGTCCGATTAAGGACTGGGAGTGCAATTGCGGCAAATATAAGCGGATGAAGCACCGCGGCATCGTCTGCGACAAGTGTGGCGTGGAAGTCATTCAGTCGAAGGTCCGCCGTGAGCGGATGGGCCATATCGAGCTGGCGGCGCCGGTCGCGCATATCTGGTTCCTGAAGGGTGTGCCGAGCCGGATCGGCACGTTGCCCGATATGAGCCTCAAGCAGCTCGAAAAGATTTTGTATTTCGAGAGTTACGTCATGGTCGACCCCGGCTCGACCAGCATGAGCGAGCAGGAGTTGGTCTCGGAGGAGCAACTGCGGTCATTGCAGTCAGAGTATGGAAGCGGTGCGTTTAAAGTCGGCATTGGTGCTGAGGCGATCCGCGAACTTCTCCGGAAAGTGGATATCAATACGCAGTGGGACGAATTGCATGTGAAGGCGAAGGCTTCGGCTTCCGCCGCGCTCAAGAAAAAGTATGCCAAGCGCTTGAAGGTCTTGGAGGCGTTCCGCCGTTCCGGGAATAAGCCGGAATGGATGATTATGGATGTCATTCCGGTGCTGCCGCCAGAATTGCGCCCACTCGTCCCTCTGGACGGTGGCCGATTCGCGACGTCAGACCTCAACGATCTCTACCGTCGTGTGATCAACCGGAACAATCGCTTGAAGCGCTTGATCGAGCTGAAGGCCCCTGGTGTCATCATTCGTAACGAAATGCGGATGTTGCAAGAGGCGGTGGACGCGCTGTTTGATAACGGCCGTCGGGGCCGGGCGATTCGTGGGCCAAACAAGCGCCCATTGAAGTCGTTGAGCGACATGCTCAAGGGTAAACAGGGTCGCTTCCGGCAAAACCTGTTGGGTAAACGTGTGGACTACTCGGGTCGAACGGTTATCGTCGTCGGCCCGGAGTTGCGTTTGCATCAATGTGGATTGCCAAAAAAAATGGCTCTGGAGTTGTTCAAGCCGTTTATCTTCCACAAGCTGGAAGAGCGTGGCGCTGCCACGACCATCAAGAGTGGCAAGCGGTTGGTCGAAAAAGAGCGTCCCGAAGTGTGGGATGTGCTCGATGAGGTCATCAGGGAACACCCGGTGTTGCTCAATCGCGCCCCGACCCTGCACCGGCTGGGTATTCAGGCCTTTGACCCGGTCCTGGTTGAAGGTAAAGCAATCCGGCTTCATCCACTCGTGTGCGCGGCATTCAACGCCGACTTCGACGGAGATCAAATGGCGGTCCACGTGCCGTTGTCCGTGGAGGCGCAGGTCGAAGCGCGTGTGCTGATGATGTCGATCAACAACATTCTGTCTCCGGCCAACGGGAAACCGATTGCCGTTCCCTCGCAGGACATGGTGCTTGGTTGTTACTGGTTGACCAAGGAGCGGGTCGGCGCGAAGGGTGAAGGTAAGTTATTCGGCTCACCCGAAGAGGCACGCATTGCGTACGATGCGGGAGCCCTGGACGAGCACGCCAGGATTAAGGTTCGAGTCAACGGCGCGATGGTGCAGACCACTGCCGGTCGCGTCATCCTGGCAGAAATTCTGCCTCCGATGATGCCGTTCGCCGACGCCAATAAGCTGATGACCAAGAAGGAAATGTCGAAACTCATCGATGCGGTCTATCGGCAAGCGGGGCATCGGGAGACGGTCACATTCCTGGACAAGATCAAGGATCTCGGGTTCCACTACGCCACCCGGGCCGGGATGTCCATTTGTATCGATAACATGCACATTCCGTCCCGTAAGGAAGACCTGATCGGGAAGGCTCAGCATGAAGTCAATGAAATCGAAAAGCAGTATTCCGAGGGTTTAATCACCAACGGTGAGCGATACAACAAGGTCATCGACATCTGGGCGCACGTTACCGAGCAGGTCGCCAATGAGATGATGAAGGAGTTGGGCGCCGGGGGCGATCCCGCGAAGATTGAATCCTTCAATCCGATCTTCATGATGGCCGACTCGGGTGCGAGAGGTAGTTCGCAGCAGATTCGTCAGCTCGGCGGTATGCGCGGATTGATGGCGAAGCCTTCCGGTGAAATCATTGAGACCCCGATCACGGCCAACTTCCGTGAAGGGCTGACGGTGTTGCAATATTTCATCTCGACGCACGGCGCGCGAAAAGGTTTGGCGGACACCGCGCTTAAGACGGCCAACTCTGGTTATCTGACGCGTCGATTGGTCGACATCGCCCAGGACGTCATT
>JACOEF010000943.1 GCA_024998705.1 Nitrospira sp. | reverse complement strand
GACAACAATTTATACCCTATGCCTCGGACAGTGATGATAAAGCGAGGTCGTGAGGGGTCCGGCTCGATTTTCCGTCTCAGTGAGTGGATATGCACATCGAGGGCATGCTCCTCGAGGGCATAGTCTTCTCCCCATACGCGATTAAGGAGTTCCTGGCGCGAGAGTACGTGGCCTGGTGATAAAAGAAGCTGGTGCAGGATTTCAAATTCTTTTCTCGTGACAGGTTTTTCCACGTTGTCTACGGTGATTTCATATTTGGCCAGGTCCATGGTGAGGGTACCGGCGGTGAGCACGGAACTGCGAAGGGCGTCCGATTTGGTTCGCCGGAACATGGCTCGAATTTGAGCGACAATCTCACGGTAGCGTTCTGAGCAAAAGATAAAATCATAGCCCTTCTCAAGGTCGTGAAGATAGTCTTCCTCAGAGACCTGGTGTTCGACCGGAAGAATTGCAATGGATGGTACTGTGCCAAGTATGGTGTGGTTTCGAAATTGATCAAAAATATCCAGTCGTCGATCGATAATCGCCAGGTCCGGTGCTCTCCCCGTATAGACATTCACTTCGGAGATGGAGCGTGCCACTGACACACGAAAGCTATTTCGAACTAAAAGCCGCTCGATGGTGCTGGCGAAGTTCGTATCTGCGGTGAGAAATAAAATGAATGATGCGACCTGAGGGGCAACCATCGTGACGGGAGACAAGGCCTCAGTCCTGTCGCCTAAGCGAGGCTGAAATGATGTCGATGATCGAAGCATAGGATGTTTCTGTACTGTGTCGGTCCTGTTACTGTGAGATGCCGTGAGCCACGCCCAGTCGAGTCTGGACGTGGCCAGGCCGCTCTGCTCAGAGCCTTGTGGAGAGACTCAATGCTTCTTGGATGCGCAGGAGGTGACTTCGGGGAGCGGTGAATTTCCCGCGCCTGCACTCTCCTTGAATTCAGAGATTTCGGTTCTTCCTGTCTGCCAGACATGAATGCAGTCCGCCACTAAATAGGGTTCGGTTTTCGGAGCCCCATTGACGACGACGGGTTTCCTGCCGCTCGTCGTTCCGATCATGACGAATCGGTTTCCGTGTCTGAGCGTGTCCGGAGCCAGCTCGGCCGGATACAGGAAGGCAAACTCAAATTCTCCCATGCGCGTGCCAGTATCCGTTGGCCCATACACGGGATGGTTCACAACGGGAAGTTGTTCAGCCACGATCAGAACACCCTTGCTATCTTTGCTGACCTGTACGATTCGCCCACCAAGTTCTACTTTTGTGCCGGAACCGGACTTGCCGCCGGGATTGCTGGGTGAGGCATCTCGCCACGCTTGAAAATCAAATGTCGGTGCGACCTTGTCCCGGACTTCTGTCGGAAATGGCGAGTTGCTTGCACAGGCCGGTAAGATAGCGGGAAGCACAAGCAATAGACCGATCATGCAGTGGCTGGTTATCCTCATGAGAACTCCTTGGTAAAAGTTAGAAGTATGCTGACGTATTTCGTGCCGGAAACGGTCCCTCTTCGTGGGCGAACACTATGAAATCTTCACATTTATGAATCTTGTTGCTCCGCGGACCGTGTGTTACATTTGTGTTAACGAATGATTGTGGTTGTGTAACATCAACCTTTACGGTCAGGAGGTGCATGATGAAGTTACTCTCTCTTGGTGTATTGCTGGCCGCCGGGCTTACCGCCGGCTGCTCAACCTCATCGCTGTTTCCTCCTGAAACGACGCGCAATGTTGCTCCTGCTGAATTCGGTGTGGTGCAGGCTCAGCCGGATGTCTTCAAGGGACGCGTTGTGCAGCTTGCCGGCCGCATTGTAGGAGTTGAGGAATCCGCTGACGGTTTTGTTATCAGAGCACAGGAGCTTCCAGTTGGAGCCCATCCGGCGTATGGACCGGTGGAAACTGCGCGACCTGCACCTGAGTTTGCAATCGCCTATCGCGGCAAATTGGATCCCGCTGCGAGATGGTATGGCAATAAATTGGTTGTGGTTGCCGTCGCACAAGGGGCTCAAGACATTACCGTAGATGGAGCTACTCGAAAGGAGCCGTTTGTCACCGCAAAATGTATGCATGTGTGGAAAACCGGTGAGTACGGGTCCTATGGCGTTGCAGACTTTCCTCATACGACCGATGGCTACTACCCGCTTGAACATCAGACCTACTGCGTGAACTAGATTCAGGGGGGCACGGGTGTTTGTCCGACCTGTGCCCCCTTTGATAATCCCTCGCCATTCTCAGCCTGCACCCCAAGCAGCCCTATCTTGCGCAATAATTACGAGCGCGGTGTATCGATATGAGACAGGATCTTGCTGAACTTACAGGCTGGAACGTATCCGGCATG
>JACOEF010000942.1 GCA_024998705.1 Nitrospira sp. | reverse complement strand
GGATGAATAGTAGGTGCATGATGAACCTCCGAGGCTGTGACGTGTGAGACTGCCCCCACACGCATCCTGCCCGCAGAGCGGGCCTCTCACGGGATAAGGGGGTGCGGCAACGGGACGTGGGGAGTTATGTGAAGCTGAGTTAACGGGCAGAGGAGGTCGGACGTCGGTAATTTTCGCTGATGGGATGAGAGGCAGCGGACAAATCCAGGTTGAGCGGCCGCTGTCGAGTGCGGAGATCTCTGGACCGTTGGAGCCAAGGGACCAGCACGACGGTC
>JACOEF010000941.1 GCA_024998705.1 Nitrospira sp. | reverse complement strand
GTAGTCTCACTGAACGGTCACCTTACGTCAGACCCGCCCTTGTCGTCAACCGGATCATCTGCCCCGTTCTTGAACAAAAGCAGTTGAGGCCGCCGAACCATTGTGGTAGAATCCCGCCATGCCTCCCCCCGCAACGACCCATAAGAAGATTTTGATCGTCGAAGATGAGAAAGATATTCTCCAACTCGTCAAGCTATACCTCGAGAAGGAAGGATTTCGCACGGCTACTGCGATGACCGGTACAGAGGCGCTCCGTCAGGTCAAGACCGAACATCCCGACCTGATCATTCTCGACCTCATGTTACCTGAACTGGACGGACTCGAAGTCTGTAAACGGATCCGGCTGAACCAGGAAACCGCGCTGCTCCCCATTCTCATGCTGACCGCCAAGGCGGAGGAATCCGACACGGTGATCGGGCTTGAGCTGGGCGCCGACGACTACGTCACTAAACCCTTCAGCCCCAAGGCGCTGGTGGCGCGCGTCAAGGCGCTCCTCCGACGATTGGACCGGAACGCGAATAACCACCACACGCAATATCACTATGGTCCATTGACGGTGGATCTCTCCCGGCATGAGGTCCGGCTGGGGGGACAAGAAGTCCTCCTCACGGCCAAAGAGTTTGGCCTGCTGGAACACCTGCTGCGCAACATCGGGCGGGTCCTGACGCGGGATGTGTTGCTCAGCGCCGTCTGGGGATACGACTACTACGGCACCACCCGCACAGTCGATGTTCACGTGCGTCGCCTCAAACAGAAACTTCCACTCTTGGACGACGCGATCATTTCGATCAAATCACTCGGATACAAACTGCGGGAATCCGACGTACCGGCATGAACCTCGGCATCCGGTGGAAAGTTGCCCTGGGCACCCTCGCCGCTGTTTTCGTCGGCCTGGCCGTCGCAGGGTGGCTGGTCATCCGTTCGGTCGAGCAAACCGAACTCAGCCGCATGGCGGAGACGCTGGAGACCGGCTGCAACTTGGCCGCGATGACACTCCGGCCGCTGTTTGATCAGTCTGGATCGACCAGCCCAACCACCCTGCTCCACGCCACCGTCCGCGAACTGAGCCAACAGGCTCACCTTCGTATTACCGTGATCCGGAAAGACGGCACCGTGCTTTCCGACAGCGCAGTCCCTGCCGAAGGGCTCCCTCACGTTGAAAACCACCTCTCCCGTCCCGAAGTGGCGCAGGCGCTCGTCTCGGAACGCGGGATGGATATCCGCGCCAGCCAGACGACCGGGGAACGCACCTATTATGTCGCCCGTCTCCTGATGCCCGACACGCCGTCACATCCTGACATTCCGGTTATCAGACTCGGACTTCCACTGACCTCTATCGATGAGCGCGTACGGCACATCCAGCAAGACTTGCTGACCGCCTTCGGTGCGGCGTTCCTGTTGGCCATGGCCCTCAGTCTGTGGGTGTCGCGCAATCTCACGAGGCCGCTCTCTGAAATGGCCGCCGCCGCCCGCCAACTGGCCGGCGGGACGCCCGGCGTCCGCCTGCTGGTCTCCTCGACGGATGAAGTCGGCCTGCTCGCAGAGACCCTCAACCAGATGACCGACCAGTTGGAGACCAAAATCAAGGAAGTATCGGACGACCGCGCACAACTGCTGGCCATGCTCATCGCCATGGTCGAAGGCGTGATGGTGCTGGATTATCGCGGCACGGTGGTCCAGGTGAATCCGGCACTGGAACGGATGTTCTCCCTGGGACTGACGGAATCACGGGGCCGCCACTATGCCGAACTCATCCGGCACGAAGGACTCACCGCAATAGTCTCCGCTGTGCTGCAGACCCGCTCAGGCCAAGGCGGCGAAATGACCCTGTCGCCCAGCGGACGATGCCTGCGAGTCGAAGCGTCGATTGCCGGAGGGCACCGCGAGCAAGAAGCCTGCGCGGTGTTTGTGTTTCACGACATCACGGAACTGCGCAGGCTGGAGAACATCCGTAAAGATTTCGTCGCCAACGTCTCGCACGAACTGCGCACACCGTTGACCTCCATCAAGGGCTATGTCGAGGCGCTGCTGGACGGGGGCAAAGACGAGCCGGCGACGGCGACGGCCTTCCTGGAAATCATCATGCGCCAGAGCAACCGGCTCAATCTGATCCTGGATGACCTGCTCCAGTTGTCCCAAATCGAGTCCGGGCAAGTACTGTTCCGCCATGAACCGGTGGACTTACGCGCATTATTGGAACGGACCGTGGCGGTCATCAAACCATTGGCCGACAAGAAACATCACACGATCGAGCTGTCACTCCCGGACGAGTATGGGGTGATTGCGGGTGATGAGGAGCGGCTGGCTCAGGTGTTCATCAATCTGCTCGAAAACGCGGTGAAATACACCCCGGACCAGGGACAGATCTCCATGACGATCCGCCCCGCCACCCAGAGCCGGACAACCTCACCCCGCGCGATGATCGAAATCG
>JACOEF010000940.1 GCA_024998705.1 Nitrospira sp. | reverse complement strand
TTGTCCTTATCCTGAAGCGGCTTCAGCTGCATCCCCAGACGGCCCTTCACCCAGATCAAAAACTCCATGGTGAAGAAGTGATCGTACATCTCAATGTTGATGTCTCGCTGCACCACGGCATGCCCGGCTTCCCGCAACACGGCGGTCAACGAAGGCAACGCGAGATACGGCGCCGTCGGCACCCACTCGGGCGGAAACAGCAACATCACCTTGGAGGTCTTCCGTTCCTCCTTCTTGATCGGAGACAAGCCGTCGATTTGGACTAAGCCGCTACTGCTCATGTGTTCCTTCGATGTATCTACTCGCCCTCAGGCATATTGTTGACAAACCGTCGCTCGTCTTTCGTGCAGCGTCTCTCGCGAGAGACGCCCCTACATCTTTCCGGCTAATGACGGCGGCACCGTGGCCACCCTCGCCGACCGGAACTGCAGGTCCGGCAGCTTCTCCAACCCGAAGCGCGCGATGTAGAGAAAGATGTATTCGCGGATGAACAACCGCAAGTCCCAACCGGGATTGTGGTTGCGCTCGAATTCTTCGAACACCCGCTCGGCCTCCTCGATGCTCAACCCCTGCTTCACCGTAAAGTAGTAGTCGAGCGCCAGGTCCCACTCAGGATTCTTGTAGGCAGTCACGCCGAACTTCTCCGGATGTTTCGCCACCGGGTTATGCCGGCCGAGGTCGAACGTGCCAAAGCCCAACGAATGCACATAGTCCTTGTTCTGCTCCAGGAACTCCACCGACGACCAGGCTTCCTCCCGCGTTTCACCAGGAAATCCGAAGAAGCCCATGCAGTGGTTCCAGATGCCGGCCTCGGCGGTATACTTCAAGTGTTTCGTCATGATTTCGGTCGTCGTCGCCTTATCCATCAACCGCAGCACCCGCTCATTCCCCGATTCATACCCGAAATGGAGATACTTGCAGCCGGAAGCCTTCGCATCTTGCCAGACCTGATCTTCCAGCAGACTCTTCTCGAACCGCATGTGCGTCGTCCAGGCAATGCCCATGTTGTTGTCGATCAGCCCCCGCGTCAGCTTGCGGAACAGGGCCGGCGGATACGACTCATCGGTAAAGTGAAAATGTCGCGAGCCGTACTTGTCGCGGAGGTAGGTCACCTCGGCCAAAATGTCCTGGATCTTCTTGGTGCGGTAACCCGCCGTGTAGCCCTCGCCGTGGTCGCAGAACTCGCAACGGCCCCAGTAACAACCGCGGGTCGCCAGATAGGGCAGAATTTTGGTCGGCACAAAATACTTGTCTAGCGGCAGACCATCAAAGTCCGGCGGCGGCAGCGCTGCCATGTCTTCCGCAAAACTCGTCGCCGAGACATGCACCCCGGTCGC
>JACOEF010000320.1 GCA_024998705.1 Nitrospira sp. | reverse complement strand
TTGGCTCAACGGTCTCGTAGTCGGGGCGGTGTGGTTGCTGGTTATCCTGTGGGCTACAATCCCACCCGCATTCTACGATGCCCTCGCCTACCATCTGCCCATTCCTCAATATGCACTGAGCGCAGGAACCAGCCCGACCTTTCCCTGGTCGTATTTCTTCTTCATGCCTCATGCGTCCGACCTGCTCCTTGGATGGGGCATGGCCTTCGCCGGCGCCATCGGTGCACAAGCCATGCACGTCACCGCCTGGCTCACGATGTGTCTTTGCGCATGGGGACTGGCAGAATCGCTGGATCGTTCCGGACAGTGCCCCGGAATCCCTGCCGCCATCACCGGCGCACTGGCGTCTTCCGTCACCCTCCTGTTCCTGGGAACGCTCCCGTTTGCCGAGACGTCACTGACGGTCGCCGTCGTGGCGGCGGCGGCGCTGCTCCTGGTGCCGCCGACCCGCTCACAGCCATGGCTGGCCGTCGGCCTCTTGTGGGGCTTTGCAGCCTCGGTCAAACTATCCGGCGCCTCCTGGATCCTCGCCGAAGCGGTGGCCGCGCTGGTTATAGGATGGCCCTGGAGATCGGTCGGCCTCGCAAGCCTGGTCGCGGTCGGGGTGTCCGCTCCCTGGTGGGGACGGGCGTGGATCACCACCGGCAACCCGATTTACCCCATGGGGTATCGATGGCTGGGCGGACAGTATTGGGGCGATGAACAACAAGCGCGCCTCTTGGGCGACCTGCCCTCACTCGGCAGTCCGTACGATCTCGGAGAGATTCTGCGACTTCCGTACGATATGGTGATCAACCCCGACCGGTTCGGCTCCGCCTCGGATGCAGGCCCCTTTGCCGTCGCATCCCTCTGCATCGTCCTGATCATCCCGATCGTGATGCGCCTCGCGCAGGCCAATGCCGACTCACGACGGATGTACGATGCCATGGCGATATTTCTGGGATTGGTGCTGGCAAGCTGGATGAGCACCTCGACCACGACCCGCTTTCTCGCACCTGCGCTCGTGCTGAGCTTGGTCGTCACGACGACCCTGCTCCTTCGACTGAAGCGGTATGCCCGCATCGCGGGGTTTGCCGGCATCCTCTTGTTCGGGATCTGGGGCGGGACTCGGTTTATCGCACAACACTCGTTGGTCTTTTCATCCGACCAGGTCGCACTTGGCCGAGAGTCTCCCGACAGCTATGCGGCCCGGTATCTCGACCACTATGAAGCCGCGCGGTATGTCAGGGAGCAATTGCTTGTGGACGCGCGACTGTTGTTCATCGGGGAGACCAGGCCTTTTTACTTCGACCGACCATCGATTGCCCCCTACCCATTTCACGACCACCCCCTCACACAATGGGTGAAGGACGCGGCCTCCCCAGAGGCCCTCAGAGATCGCCTTCGCGCAGAAGGGCTCACCCATGTGATTCTTAATATTCGCGAGTTCAAACGACTGCACAAGACCTATCATGTCCTGGAATTCGACGGGCCGGAGGCAGAGGTGCTGGACCGTCGACTCAAAGACCTGTCTCATGTCCTCACCCCTCTCTTTTCAAAAAAGGGCGTCTTCGTTTTTGCAGTCCCTCCTCAATCAGAGGCATCGATTGAGCAACCGCAAGGGTCTTCACCTCTCCCTCGCATGCTGTCAGATGGGGGCCTCGCTCAGTCCCAGCCTTCCAGGTGAGCCGAAACCCAGACGTGAAGCGCTGGTGTTACGCATGGCGTGGGCCACGTCAGCCCGCTTCCCCATTGACTAGTTCGGCTGATTCATGATCTGGTAAGGGCAGACCGCGCGATCACCAAGATCGAATCGCGTCCAGACCCACTCGGCACGCCTTCTATGGATCCTAAACAGCGGCAATTTTCCATCTGGTACATGTTCATCGCCCTTTGGGTGCTGATTCTCCTGCAGTCGTATCCTCCCTCGTTCTTCAACCCGACCGAAATCCCCTACAGCGAGTTCAAAGAATCCGTGGCGGCAGGAAAGGTCACCGAAGTCGCGGTCTCGCCGCAGATCATTCATGGGAAACTGAAAGAGGACAAGATCTTCCATACGATTCGGATCGAAGACCCGGATCTGCTCAGAAACCTCGCGGAACACCGGGTGAAGGTCACCGGCGTCATCGAGAGCACGCTGTTCCGCGATGTGTTGTCCTGGATCGTGCCGATCGTGCTCTTCTTCGGCGTGTGGTGGTTCCTCTTGCGCCGCATGGGGCAAAGCCAGGGCTTCATGACGGTCGGCCAGAGCAAAGCCAAGATCTATGTGGAGAAGGAAGTGAAGATCACGTTTGCCGATGTGGCAGGCGTCGACGAGGCCAAACAGGAACTGGAAGAAATTATCGAATTTCTCAAGACACCAGAAAAGTTCCGCCGGCTGGGCGGCAAGATCCCGAAAGGCATCCTGTTGGTCGGCCCACCGGGCACCGGCACGACCCTCCTCGCCACGGCCGTCGCCGGCGAAGCCGGTGTCCCGTTTTTCTCCATCAGCGGCTCGGAGTTCGTGGAGATGTTCGTCGGCGTCGGCGCGGCCCGCGTGCGGGACCTGTTCGAACAGGCCAAGAGCAAGGCGCCCTGCATCATCTTTCTCGACGAACTCGACGCGCTGGGGAAGGCTCGCGGGGTCGGTCCGATGGCCCATGAAGAACGGGAACAGACGCTGAATCAGCTGCTGGTCGAAATGGACGGCTTCGATTCGCGCGTCGGGGTCATTCTCGTGGCCGCCACCAACCGCCCAGAAATCCTAGACCCCGCCCTGTTGCGGGCCGGGCGATTCGACCGCCAGGTGCTCGTAGACCGGCCGGATAAAATCGGGCGGCTCGCGATTCTGAAAGTCCATGCCCGCAGCATCACCCTCGCCAACCAGGCGGATCTGGAAACCATCGCCGCCATGACACCGGGGTTTGTCGGTGCCGATCTGGCGAATCTCCTGAACGAAGCAGCGCTGCTGGCGGTCCGGCGAAACAAAGACACCGTCAGCCTCTCCGAGTTGCAAGAAGCCGTCGAGCGAGTCATCGGCGGGCTCGAAAAGAAAAACCGCGTCCTCAACAAGATGGAACGAGCCCGGGTCGCCCATCATGAGGTCGGCCATGCGTTGATGGCCATGTCCATCCCGGGCGGCGATGCCGTGCACAAAATCTCAATTATCCCTCGAGGTATTGCCGCGCTCGGCTACACCATGCAGCTCCCGACTGAAGATCGATTCCTCATGACCGTGTCCGAACTCAAGAACCGGATTGCAATCCTCCTCGGGGGACGCGCGGCAGAAGAAGTCATCTACGACGAAGTCTCAACCGGCGCGCAGGATGACTTGCGTAAGGCCACCGATATCGCCAAGAGCATGATCAAGGCCTACGGCATGAGCGAGAAACTCGGTCAGGTGAGTCTGGAACGGGACCGGCAATCCGTCTTCCTGCAGACCGGCCCTTCGCAGACACCGGGAGACTACAGCGAACAAACTTCACGTGAAATCGACTGTGAGGTCCGCCTGTTGATCGATGAGCAGTACGAACGCGCCCGCAACCTCATCACATCCCAAGAGGCCATCCTGCGCAAAGCGGCACAGGTGCTGCTCGAAAAAGAAACGATCAGCGGAGAAGAACTCAAGACACTCGCTGCGTCGAACTGAAGCCGTCCCGCCTATCGCCACGTCCTACCGTGCCATCCCTCCAACGTGAAGCCGCCCCTCCTCGCCCGTAACAAGACCCTGACAACGTCTTGCCCCCGTCGGCGTCTCGTGAGACACTGACAACGATGGTTCCCCACACCTACCACGAACTCCGCTCCCGGTTGAGGATTGCGCTCGCCCTCAACGCCGTCATCATCGTCGCGGAGTTTGTCGGAGGGTTCCTTACGAACAGCATCGGTCTGATCGGAGACGCAGGCCACAACCTCGTCGATCAAGGCTCCCTGTTCCTGGCCTTGTATGCCCATATCCTGACGGCGCGCCCCGCCACCGACAGCCGGACCTTCGGCTATCACCGGGCCGGCATCGTGGCCGCATTCCTCAACTCGTTTCTTCTGCTGCTCACCGCCGCCGGCCTCACGATCATGAGCGCCGAACGTATCCTGACTCCCGTTTTGATCCCCGGCGGCTGGGTCATGCTCATCGCCCTCATCAGCTTTGTCGCCAATCTGTCGATCGCACTCATGCTCCAGCACGGAGCAAAAGACGACCTCAATATCCGCAGCGCCTTCTGGCACATGCTCAGTGATGCCTGGGTTTCATTGGGAGTCGTGGTGAGCGGAGGGGCGATTATGTTGACCGGATGGTCGGTCCTCGATCCGCTGGTCAGTCTCTTCGTCGTGCTGGCGATCGTTCGAGGTGCTTGGCCACTCTTTAAAGAATCACTTGAGGTCATCCTGGAGTCCACCCCGCCCGGGCTCAGCCCCGCGCAGGTTGCCGCCACCATCGAATCCATCCCCGGCGTGAAAAATGTTCACGACCTGCATATCTGGGCGGTTGAACCTCGCCTCATCATGATGACCACACACGTGCAGGTCGATGGAGACGACGAGGCCCTAACAACCGACCTTCTTCAAGCCATTCGAAACCGGGTGACCACTGAATTCAAGATCAACCACCTTACCATCCAGCTGGAAACAGAATGCTGTCATCCCGAAGCCGTTCATTGCGATTT
The DNA here is from genome assembly GCA_024998705.1 of Nitrospira sp. Taxonomy (GTDB): domain Bacteria; phylum Nitrospirota; class Nitrospiria; order Nitrospirales; family Nitrospiraceae; genus Nitrospira_A. The sequence goes on along the minus strand of JACOEF010000320.1, from coordinate 557 downwards.
ATCCAAACTCGCCGACCAGCACCCGCACCCTGAATTCCTGCACAGCCATCATTAGCCGGATGGTGAAAAATCCCGCCGGCTTTGTTCTCACATCGCTCTGAGGCTCCACGTACCGCAAGGGTACGCCTCGCCTCCTCGCTCGCTGCGGCCGCGCTGGACGGACTTTTTGACCATCCGCCGGAAACTTGCTCCATCATCTATCCATGATCAGCGGATTCGCTTGTACCCACACTACGCTTTACAGCGTCGACTAGCCGTCGCACGACTTCAGCAGCTACAATAGCCGCATGACTCAACCGCAGATCCTCCCTGTCCCCTTTTATGTCCTGTGCGGATCGCTGGGCGCAGGCAAGACGACGCTGCTCATGCGCCTCCTGGAATTCTGGAACAGCCAGGGGCACAAGGTCGGCGTCTCATGAACGAGGCGGGCGAAGTCAGCATCGACGGGCCGCGCGCCGGCACCATCGCCGAGCAGGTCCTCAACCTCGCCGGTGGCTGCATCTGTTGCGATACCAAAGACGACCTCGCCTGGAGCATCACTCAACTCGTGCAGGACT
>JACOEF010000263.1 GCA_024998705.1 Nitrospira sp. | reverse complement strand
TCGATGTCAGCCAGACCGGTTCCGTGATTCAGGTCGGAGACGGCATTGCGAAAATCTACGGGTTGGACGGCGCGATGGCCGGAGAAATGCTCGAATTTCCGGGCGGCCTGTACGGCATCGCGTTAAACCTCGAAGAAGACAATGTCGGCGCCGTGCTGATGGGTGACGATGTCGGAATCAAGGAAGGCGATCCGGTCAAGCGCACGGGGCGTATCGCGGAAATTCCGGTCGGTGAAGCGTTAGTGGGTCGAGTGGTGAACGCGATCGGGCAGCCGATCGACGGCAAGGGCCCGATCAACTCACAACACTCGTCCCGTATCGAAGTCGTGGCGCCCGGTGTGAATACCAGGCAGTCAGTGCGTGAACCGCTGCAGACGGGCATTAAAGCGATCGACGCGATGATCCCCATCGGTCGCGGTCAGCGTGAGTTGATCATCGGAGACCGGCAGACTGGAAAAACCGCCATCGCCGTCGATACCATCATCAACCAGAAGGGTCTCGGTGTTTTCTGCATCTACGTCGCCGTCGGTCAGAAGCGGTCGACAGTGGCGCGCGTGGTGAAAACTCTCGAAGAAAATCACGCCATGGAGTACAGCATGGTCGTGGCGGCAACGGCCAGCGATCCGGCGCCCATGCAGTTTTTGGCTCCCTTTGCCGGCGCTGCGATCGGTGAATATTTCCGCGACAACGGTAAGCACGCGTTGATTGTGTACGACGACCTGTCGAAACACGCGGTGGCCTATCGTCAGTTGTCTCTGTTGCTACGCCGTCCGCCGGGTCGAGAAGCCTATCCGGGCGACGTGTTTTATCTGCACTCCCGGTTGCTGGAGCGCGCCGCGAAGCTGAGCGATAAGCTCGGTGGAGGGAGCCTGACGGCCCTGCCGATCATCGAGACGCAAGCCGGTGACGTGTCGGCCTACATTCCGACCAACGTCATTTCCATTACCGATGGACAGATTTACCTCGGCAGCGACTTGTTCTATTCCGGCATTCGTCCGGCGATTAACGTCGGCTTGTCGGTTTCCCGGGTCGGCGGATCCGCGCAGATCAAGACCATGAAGCAGGTGGCCGGTACTCTCCGGTTGGACCTCGCGCAGTATCGTGAAATGGCTGCCTTCTCGCAGTTCGGGAGCGAACTCGACAAGGCCACCCAGATGCAGCTGGCCCGCGGTGTCCGCATGGTGGAGTTGCTCAAGCAAGGGCAATACAAGCCGATGCCGGTTGCCGATCAGGTGCTGTCGATTTATGCTGGTGTCAACGGATTCCTGGACGACGTGCCGGTGGACAAAGTGCTGCAATTCGAGGCGGATTTGCTCCACTACGTGGCGCAGAATCACCAGGACATGCGCAAAGACATCGCGACGGTCGGAAAGATCGATGACAAGGTCGGCGGCAAGCTGAAAGAAATCATTGCGACCTTTAAGCAGAAAATGGTCTACGGAGCAAAATAGCAATCAGGCCTTCGCCTTCAGCCTTGAGCTGAGGTCTGAGCGCTGACTGCTGAGAGCGTACAAGAATGCCGAGCTTACAATCTCTCCGGCGGAAAATCGCCGCCTTCAAGAATACGCAGAAAATTACGAAGGCCATGAAAATGGTCGCGGCCGCGAAGCTCAAGCGTTCGCAGGATCGCATCTTGGCTGCGAGGCCCTACGCCCATAAAATGCGCGGGGTGCTCAGCAATCTCAGCCAGCGCGTCAATCGTACGTCTTATCCTCTCCTTCAAAAGCGCGAGGGGAAAAAAATCGAAATTCTCGTCGTTACGAGTGATCGCGGACTTTGCGGCGGATTCAACGGTAATATTGTGCGGAAGAGCTCAGAGTTCATCCGGCAATGCGAAGCGCAGGGGCTTTCTGTCAATCTCAGCATCATTGGCCGAAAAGGGCGCGACTATTCCCGCCGGCGTTCCTGGCCGATCCGACAGGAGTGGACGGGGATCTTCGATAAACTGAGCTTCGAGCACGCCATCGACATCGGTGGGGATTTGACCGCAAATTTCGTGAAAGGCACGTTTGACGAACTCTATGTTGTCTACAACGAGTTCAAGTCTGCCATCCAGCAACGAGTGATCGTTGAAAAGCTATTCCCTATCGACGCGGCCGCCGAATTTGGCGCGGCGCCCACTGCCGCTGAGCAGTCCGCAGCCGGGGGGAGTTACTTGTATGAGCCAGACGAGGGCGAACTCCTGAATGCCTTGGTCCCGAAGCATTTTCAAATTCAGACCTATCGTATCCTCCTGGAGTCGGCGGCGGCGGAACACGGGGCCCGTATGGCTGCTATGGACGGTGCGACTCGCAATGCCGGGCAGCTCATCAAGAAAGTCACCTTGTATTACAACAAGACCCGCCAGGCGGCGATCACCAAAGAACTCATGGACATCGTGGGCGGCGCAGAAGCCCTGAAATAAATTGTGGAATGAGGAATGCTGCATCACGGTAATGTGCCGGGTGCATCATTGACGACAAGAGGAGCCTTATGAGCACAGGAAAAGTTATTCAAGTCATCGGCCCCGTGGTCGACGTGGAATTCCCTCCCGGTCAATTGCCGAATATCTACAATGCGCTCAAGGTGACGCAGGAAGAGAATAAGGCTGCCGGCAAGCCGGCTGTGCGGATCACGCTCGAAGTCGCCTCGCATCTTGGTGAAAATCGCGTGCGCAGCATCGCGATGTCCACGACGGACGGTCTGACTCGCGGCATGGATGTGCAGGATACCGGCGCCCCAATTTCTGTGCCCGTCGGTCGTGAGACCTTGGGTCGTCTGATCAACGTGTTGGGTGAGCCGGTCGATGAAAAGGGTCCGATCAAAGCGAAGAAGACCTACCCGATTCACCGGCCTGCGCCGCGCTTGGAAGATCAGGACACCAAGACCGAAGTGCTCGAGACTGGGATCAAGGTGGTCGACCTGTTAGAGCCCTACAGCAAGGGCGGTAAGGTCGGTCTCTTCGGCGGAGCCGGCGTCGGCAAGACCGTCATCATCATGGAACTGATCAACAACATCGCGCTCCACCACGGTGGATTCTCGGTGTTCGCGGGCGTCGGCGAGCGCACTCGTGAGGGGAACGACCTCTGGCACGAAATGCAGGAGTCCAAGGTCATCGATCCCGACGACTATACCAAGTCCAAAGCGGCGCTGGTGTATGGCCAGATGAAC
>JACOEF010000127.1 GCA_024998705.1 Nitrospira sp. | reverse complement strand
CGGCGAGGAACCCTATACCATTGCCATGACGCTGCACGACGCCGTCAAGAATCCGGCCTTGTGGAACTTTCAGATTCTGGCCTCAGACATCTCCACCCGTGTGTTGGCTCATGCCGCCAAGGGGCTGTATGCGGAGGAACGCCTCCGCGAAGTGCCGGACGAAATCGTGAAACGACATTTCCTTCAAGGGCGTGGCGAAAGTGCAGGGCTCGTGAAAGTCAAACCGCATCTCTCGGAGATCATCAAGTTTCGGCGGATGAATTTGATGGACGATCGTTTTCCCATTAAAGCGCCTTTGGATCTGATCTTCTGCCGGAACGTGATGATCTATTTCGATCGCCCGACGCATGAACGCCTGGTCAACAAGTTTTACCACCATCTGAAACCGGGTGGGCATCTCTTCATCGGCCACTCGGAAAGCCTCCAATGGGTCTCCCACCCATTCAAAACCCTTGCGCCGACCATCTACTGGAAGGAAGGCTAATCGGCATGGCTGCAGTCAATGTGGACACGTTCTCTCATATCCGGCGGATGCACGATACTCGTTTTCCGACCGATATTGCCTGCATTCTGCCGGGCGAATTTTTTGTCAGCCGCGAACCCATGGTGGTCTATACCGTGCTCGGCTCCTGCATTTCGGCCTGTATTCGTGATCCCGTTGCAAAAGTCGGCGGCATGAATCATTTCATGCTCCCGGCGCCGAAAGAGCATCAATCTGGCGATGCCTGGGGAGGGGAGTCTACACGGTATGGCTCCTTTGCCATGGAACAACTGATCAATGAAATCTTGAAACGCGGCGGGATGAAGCATCGGTTGGAAATAAAATTATTCGGTGCCGGGAAGATCTACGAAGGCAATATTGATGTCGGAGCCCGAAATACGGAATGGGTCCTTCATTTCCTCAAAAACGAGGGATACACAATTGCAAAAAGTGATCTAGGCGATGTGTTCCCGCGGAAAGTGTATTACTTTACGGATTCAGGGCGGGTTCTGATGAAGAAGATCGAACGAGTGAAAAATCGGACGATCTTTGAACGGGAAACCGAATACCAACACCGGATCGAAATCGAACCGGCGTCGACCCAGGACAACATCACGCTGTTCTGAGCGGAGTACCTCATCGGCCGACAAGAAGTTCTCGGCTGAGGACGCAGGTGCATCACGTTGATCGGATATGAGGGGGCCTATGGGGAAAATACGAGTCCTGACCATCGATGATTCAGCCCTCATGCGGCAAGTCTTGGCCGAATTGCTTTCAAAGGATCCGACGATCGAGGTGATCGGCAGTGCTCCGGATCCCTATGTGGCGAGGGAAAAAATCAAGGCGCTCAATCCCGATGTCCTGACGCTGGATGTGGAAATGCCCAAAATGGATGGGCTCACCTTTCTCGAGAAACTCATGCGTGGGCGGCCGATGCCGGTCATCATGGTAAGTTCACTCACGGAAGCCGGGTGCCAAACCACCATTCGAGCACTGGAACTGGGGGCCGTGGATTTTATCACCAAACCCAACATTGATTTGCGGGAAGGAATGGACGCCATCGCAGATGATCTGGTGGCCAAGGTGAAGAGCGCCGCCACTGCTTCCGTCCGGCGCGCTCCGACAACTTCTGCGCAAGGCAGCTCGCGGCCGGCCGCTCTGAACTCGGCCATGATCAAGACCACGGATATGATCATCGCCATCGGCGCTTCAACCGGAGGTACCGAGGCGGTCAAGGAGGTGCTGCAGGTGCTGCCACCCAACACCCCTCCAATCCTGGTCACGCAACATATGCCGGAGCGTTTCACTAAAACGTGGGCCGATCGCATGAACCAACTTTGCCGCATCTCGGTGAAGGAAGCCGAGGACGGAGACAGTGTGCTGCCCGGGCACGCGCTCATTGCTCCCGGCAATTACCATATGACGCTGGTTCGCAGCGGCGCACGGTATTCAGTCCGCATCAACCAGGACGATCCGGTGAATCGCCATCGTCCGTCAGTCGACGTCATGTTCGACTCCGTCGCGCAGTTCGCCGGCGGAAATGCCGTCGGCGTGATCCTGACCGGAATGGGCGGTGACGGCTCCAGGGGCCTCCTGCGGATGAAGGAAGCCGGCGCCCACACCATTGCACAGGATGAGGCCTCTTGCGTGGTCTTCGGTATGCCGAAAGAGGCCATCAAGCTCGGTGCCGCCGAGCGGATTGTTCCGCTTCAAGACGTCGCGTCGGCGATTCTCACGCAGGTGTCCCGCACCTGAGCATTTCACATTCACGCAGAAGGAGGCCAGCATGAAAATTACCCAGGAAGTACGCAACAAACAGGTGACGTTGAAACTCGAAGGTAACTTTACCTATACCCAGCGCAAGCCGTTTCAGGAGGCGTTGAAGGCCGTCGGCAGCAATCAAGTGGAGGAAATCGTCATCGACCTGTCGCAGGTGACCTTCCTCGACAGCGCGGCGCTGGGATTGTTGATGATCAGCCATCGGCAACTCCAAGCCGAGAAGCGGACCCTCTCGTTGGCCTATCCTCAACCGACCGTTCGCCAAATCATTGAACTGGCGAACCTGCACAAAACAATTCCGGTCATTGAGGCACAGGTGTCGTCCATGGTGAAGAAGAGCGCATAAGTTCCGTCTTCAGGCCAAGGAAAAGGAGCGCTGCATGCAGATTAGGGAACGCCGTATCGGACAGTCTGTCATTCTTGATTTGATGGGTGAATTAACCTACGCAAATCGTACGATCTTCAAGGCTGCGGTGGAGCGAAGCAAGCAGGGCGGGTGTCGACATCTGATCTTGAACATGCGCGGCGTGCGGTTTCTCGATAGTTCAGCGCTCGGCACCTTGGCACTGCTGACGCAGAGTCTTTCGGTCACGCAGGGAATGGTCAGCCTGCTGAATCCTCAGAGTTATGTCCAAGAGATTGTCACCCTGGCAAATCTCCATACGCTCTTGCCGGTCTATACTTCGGAACAGGATGCTCTCGCGGGGAGCCGCCTTCCGGCGGCCGGATAAGTCCGGTATCAGGAGCAGCAGACGTGGCTGAGTCAGCGCGTATTATTGACCCATCTCCCGCCGCGAAGGCCTCCAAGCCGATGCCGGTCATCCTCCTCGTCGACGACGATGAGATCACCCGTATCAGTATGGCCGGGCGACTGAAGCGGCTGGGCTACCGTGTCATCGAAGCCAGCGACGGAGTCGCCGGATTGGCCGCCATCCGCGCACACCGTCCCGATCTGGTGATTCTCGATTGGATGATGCCGGGTCTGGATGGCCCCAGCGTCTGCGAGGCGCTCCGTGCGGATCAGGAGCTACGGTCCAGTCAGGTCGTGCTCATGACGGCACACGACCAACCCGAACAAATTGCCGAAGGGCTCTCCCGCGGCGCCGATGATTTTCTCAGCAAAGCGGCGAGCAAGCAGGAAGTCTTGGCACGGGTGCAGGCCAGTCTTCGATCCAGCGCGCTTGTCCGCGAAATCGAACGCACCCGCGATGATCTCGATCGTTCCCATCGGCTGCTGTCCGCCAAACAAACCGAACTGGAGAGCGAACTGCAATCGGCCGCGGACTTCGTGCGTGCGCAGCTGCCTCTCCCCGGCATGCCGGCACCGGGAGTCAGCATGCAATGGGCCTACCAACCGTCTCTCGCTTTGGGCGGCGACTTATTTCAGGTCAGCGCCTGGGGTACTGACACCTTGGGACTCTATATCCTCGATGCGTCGGGCCACGGTGTCTCCGCAGCCTTGCGCGCGGTCGCGCTGATGAGTTTCTTGCGTGAAGACAATCTCGCGAAAGCGGTCGGATCTTTTGATCCGGGAGCCATCATCACTGAGGCAAACCGTCGGTTTCCGCTGACCCAGGACGGGGAATATTTCACCTTGTGGGTAGGGCGTCTGCACCTCCCGTCGCGCACCTTATCGTATGCCGCAGCAGGGCACTGCGGCGCATTCCTGCATTCCCTCGAAGGGACATCCCAATGGTTATCCTCGGCCAGCCTTCCCTTAGGTTTCGATCCGACCATCCCCTTTCACAGCGCGACCGCACAATTGCAGCCACGGGATCGTCTGTATCTTCTGAGTGACGGGATCTATGAAGCCCCGTCGCCGACGGGGGAGTTGTGGGGCAGAGACCGTTTGCAAGCGACACTGGAAACCCATCGCACGCACACGTTGGCACACAGCATCGGAGAAGCCATGACAACCGCCCGACTGTGGCTCGGGGGCGACATTTTCCCCGATGATGTGGCGCTGCTCGGCGTCGAAGTGTTGGACGGCTCGGCTTCGGCAAAGGACAAGCCGTAATGGATGCGCAACCTGTTATGGACCTGGCAGCTGCCTTGGAACGGTTCGACGGTGATCAGGACCTCTTTCTGACCCTGGCCGAGATGTTCCTCGAGCGGGCCCCTGCCGCACTCACCGGGATCCAGACCGCGCTCACCGCCCAGAATCTACCGTTGCTGGTGAAGGAAGCCCACAAATTGAAAGGATCAGCCATGGAGTTCTTCGCCCGACCAACCGTGGCCGCGGCAGCACAGCTTGAAGAATCGGCCCGTCAGTCGGCCACACAGGAAGTCGCCGCGCTCGCGGAACAAGTGTCCGTTGAGCTCCAGCGGTTAACGGAGGCTTTGAAGGTGATCATCGAGAAAGGATTTCCTTTATGACGCCTGCCGCCAACTCCAAAAAACTGTTACTGGTTCACCCCTGTGCGGAGACGTCGGCACTGGTGATGGAGCAGGCGACGGCACGTGGGCTCTCGGTCATCACGGCACCTGATTCGGAGGGGGCCTTGTCGATGATGGACTTGGCCATGCCCGACGTCTTACTGGTCGACGTGTTTCAGCCGGCAAAGACCAGGCTGGCGCTTCTCCATGAGGCTCGCCGCCGGTGCCTCTGGATGCCGATCATCGCCACGGCGCAAAAAGGGGATGAGCATGCCATTCTGGACGCCGTTCGTGCGGGTGCGGGAGATTACCTGTACCGTCCGGTCCAAGTTGAAGAATTCGGGAAGGCCCTGGATCGGGCGCTCGAGCGAATCCCTCAGACCGTTGAGGATCTTCCGGGCATTGAACAGGTGGAGTATCGGCTCGTCCTCGGCACCAATCCTGCCGACGTCGAGTCCTGTGTGACGTGGCTGGTCGAGCGCACGGCCATGGCCTTACCGGAAACCCAGCGTCTCCACCTCCGCACCACGCTTATCGAACTGATCGTCAACGCGGTCGAACATGGCAGCCTTGAAATCTTCTACCAGGAGAAACATGAAGCGCTCAGCACCGATCAGTTTGAGTCCCTGATCGCCGACCGCCGCCGGCATCCGCGCTTTGCAACGCGGCGTGTCATTGTCCGGGCCCTTTACGACAAAATCGGTCGTCGCATCCGGTACGTAATTACGGATCAGGGCAACGGGTTTCGCTGGAACGGATTCCTCACGCGCTCGGACGAGCCCTGCGATAGCCGCGACGCGAATGGACGCGGCGTCTTTCTCTCCAAGGCCTTCTTCCCTGATCTCACCTATAACGAACGCGGCACGGAAGTGTCTTTTTCTGTGCCCCTGCCATAAGACACCTGCTCGACGACGCCATCTGACTTGACGCCGCCCGCAACCAGGGTTTATCTTCCCTTCGCGATTCCCATTTCTTGTCACACGGTCAGCTATGAGGCACCTCATGACTCCTCGCACGCCCCTGATGGTCTCGCTCCTGTTCCTCACCCTCTTGCCCGGCTGCAGTACCAGCGAATGGGTACACCCAAACCGCCCGAAGGAGCAATTCACGCAGGACTATAACAAGTGCCAGGCCGACACCATGCGTGATCCCAAGCTCCAACAGGGCATTCAACTGCTGATCATCCAGGCCACTGAGCGTTGCGTCCAGAAACAGGGGTGGCGTTTGGTAGAAAAGGAGTAGGTCCGCGAGCGTCTGGCCTGGCGGTCGTCGACAGCCGACGTGCCCTTCGACCAGACCGCGGGTCGATCGCTCGAGACGATCTCCCTGCCGACTCACCTCTGTGAACAGCACCGTTTTTGTTGACGGACGGATCCGGCTCCGCTATGTACATGACGAGGCAGCCATCTTCGTGGCGAACTCGTCATTCTCACGACTCGCGTTCCACGATCAGCCGATTCCTTGTATCGGCGCGTTGGCGGCGTCCAGCACATCCTCGTTCGGGCCATGAGCCGATCCACCAGCTCCGACCTGCGATGGCACATTTGCCGCTTGTCGGAGCATAGACAGGAACAGACGTATGACACGAATTGATCTCATCGCCGGCGCCAGACCCAATTTCATGAAGATTGCGCCGATCATCGACGCCTTGACGGCAGCCCGGTCGAAAGGCAGCCGGCTGCAGTACCGGCTCATCCATACGGGGCAGCACTATGACCGCGCCATGTCGGGAAGTTTCTTTGAGGAACTCGGAATCCCTGATCCGGACATCAATCTAGAAGTGGGGTCCGGAACTCAGGCCGAGCAAACAGCGGCCATCATGGTGAACTACGAACGAGTCCTGTCCAAAGAGAAGAGTGCGCTCTGTCTGGTCGTCGGAGATGTGACCTCGACGATGGCCTGTTCTATCGTCGCGCGCAAGATGGGTATTCCGGTGGCCCATGTGGAAGGCGGCATTCGCTCGAACGACTGGACCATGCCGGAAGAGATCAATCGCGTCGTCACCGATTCCCTCACCAATTGGTTCTTTACCACCAGCGACACTGCCAACGATAATCTGCGGCGCGCCGGAGTGACGGACGACCGGATCTTCTTCGTCGGCAACACCATGATCGATACGCTGCTGAAGCAACTCCCACGGTTACGGCCGCCGTCATGTTGGAGCTCGCTCGCGCTGGAACCCAACTCATACTTTGTCGTGACGCTACATCGACCGGCCAATGTGGATGGGGAGCAGCAACTGCTCGGGCTGTTGCAGGCCATCGCGGAGGGGACTCACGGCTTGCCGGTGGTATTTCCGGTACATCCGCGGACCGCCAAGAATTTGCGGGAGGCAGGGAAGACATTGCCCTCCATGCACTATGTCGATCCATTGGGCTACCTGGAATTCAACTACCTCGTCAAACACGCCCGCGGGGTGATTACGGATTCGGGCGGCATCACCGAAGAAACTACGGTACTCGGAATCCCGTGCCTGACCTTGCGCGACAACACCGAGCGACCGGAGACCGTCACGATCGGAACCAACGAGCTGATTGGAACCGATCCGCGGAAACTGCCTCCTGCACTCGCACGCCTGATGGCCGGCCAGTGGAAGAAAGGCGCGATTCCGCCCCGGTGGGACGGAAAAACGGCCGAGCGAATCGTGGAACATCTCCGGGCACTGCTGGCACGCGCATAGCTCCGACCGCATACCCAATAGGATTCGAACGTTGCAGATCGAGGGTGGATGACCCGCATACTACTCGAACAGACGTGCGTCGATCTCCTCGCTAGGTAACACGTCTCAACTCGTCTGCTCCCGACTCTATCCGTGAACCGACCATACGCAGCACACAGGCCTTCGAGGGCTGCATTCCACACATCCACATTGTTGGGGGTAGAAGAGCAGGGAACGCGTGCTACAGGATGCGCAAACGAGTCATGAATTCATGCGGTATAGAACCGGTATAGGCAACCCGCAGTGTCGTGATCGGATACTTGGACCCATACCGTTTCGACGCCCATCCCCCCACCGGTTGCACGCTGCCCTCACAGAGAGTGCTCGTGCCCCCTTCAACGGTGAGCAGGAGCGGGGAATCACCCCCTTCCAAGCGATACCCTCCATCCACGGGAATCGGCCGGCACCCCAAGTGCCAATTGAGTTCGACCTGGTGCACGCCGGTTCCCGTGAGCCAGTCCCAAATCATCCAGGAACCGGGCGGCTCATACGACACCCCGCGCAAATGAGTCACACCTAATCGATCCTTGTATCCATAATGCCGGGCGATCACCGTGATTTTCCCTTCGGGCGTCTCATCTTTGTAGACCAGGTGGGTATCAAAGGGCAGCGACCAGGCCATTGGACCGTCCTGTATCGCCTGGTCCAACCCATCGATGGTGACGGTGTTGTGGGCGCGTGTACCACGGAAATACGTCCGCCACTCATCATGACCGGTGCAGGTATAGGTACCCGGGTCGATCAGCACATCACGCGCTCCCACCTGCAGAAACAGAGATAGGGCGTCGGCATGACCGTGCGTATACCGTGGCGCCATCCCCAGCGCGCCATGATCAAAAATCGCCCTGTCTCGCGTGCGGCCACGAATAATCGAATACCCTGAGAGATGAAAGGTGGACAGCCCGGGAGCGTGCGGCCTGGGGGGATGCGCAAAATGCATGTACGGAGAGAGCGCGTGTTCATCTTCACCTTCCCCGATCGGCGGCAGGCTCCCGTCGGTTGAATTGCGGAACTCATCCAGAAAATCGCGGCTGCGCGCAAACACCTGGCGGATCTTCTCAGGCACAGGCGACTGCCGGTGATCGAGAAGCGTTAACACCATCCCATACAGATCCGTACAGAATGGTAGGTATCCCACTCCCTGCTCCTGGCTGCCGCCGTCATGACTGATGTGCCGGGGAGTTTCTTCTTCCAACAGGTAATGCCCGAACGCGAGCCATCGCTCGGCCATGTCCATTTCAGGAAAAAGACTGCCGGCATAGATCAACGCCACTGCAGCCGCCAGCGTGTCATGAGGGGTAATCAAGCGAAGCGACAGACGTTTTCGGATCAATTCCGCATGACCGGCAATGAGGGTCAGCACCGCAGGCCACACTCGGTCAGAAGTGGGCGCTAATGGACGGAGTGCATCCATCGCATGACAGACCGCCAGGAGGCGCAGCGCGCATTCTGTCGGAGAGATGTAGTGGATCCCGGTCAAAAACGGATTCGCCTCAACCCAGGAAACGAGCTGTGCCTCTACCGCCGCCACGGCCGATGAACGCACAACCGGTTCAGCCTGCTGTGCCAACATAGCCAGGAGCACCAGGTGCTGGAGGCGTGAAGGCTCCCACGCCATGCGAATATCTCCGCAGGGGTTGCCGGACTGAATCGGGATGTCGGCAAAAAACCGGCACGGCCAGAGGGCTCCCGTATCCGGCGCTCGATGCCAACAGGAGCCGTCGGGAGCCCAGACCCAGGAATACCCAAAGATGGTCACGACGCCTTTGAGCAGAGCCTCCAGCCGGTCATCGTCTGCCGGAAGATGCCAGGGCAGGGGAGGCAGCATCGGCGAGGGACCGGCGCAGAATGAATAGCGCGGCACATCCTGTACCGTAAATGGTCGATGGAGTGATTGCCGACCGAGTCCCTGCCGCAGGTGCAGCAGCGAAAACAGCGCGCGTTCTCTCGCATGACTCCACCATTCCAATCGTCCCGGCGCGGCGAGGGCTTTCACCGACGAAGCGAGGCGTTGGGGAAGGGCATTGGGATTGAATGACAGCGTTACGCGCACTGACAAGCCATGCAGAATGAATGGGAAAGAAATTGGTGAACAAGGCTCCGTCCATTCGGCCTTGATTAAGTGCCACGTCGAACAAGGCACAGTACATTCGTCGAGCGCTGAGGTCAATGCCGAAATACCACGTAACCCTGCACCGTTGGCGTGACGCAGGCGTGCCGACAGAGCGGGAGACGTGCGTCAGAATACGACAGCCGGTGCATGGATTTTCAGTCGGGGGCGGATGGCACTAACACTACGTAGCTGAATTGTGATAAGGAACAGGGGTCATGGTTCGTTGGGATGACTCTGCGTGACTCTGGATATCCGCAGGTATTCTGTTGAGACACAACAAGGAGGCGATGCGACGCAGTGAAAAAGGCACTCATCACCGGCATCAGCGGGCAAGACGGGTCGTATCTGGCAGAAGTGCTGCTCGCCAAAGGCTACGAGGTCCATGGCATCGTCTGTCGGTCCAGTTCCTTAAACACGGCTCGTATCGACGGCATCTATCAAGATCCGCACGTGCCGGATGCGCGGTTGCGGCTCGTCTACGGAGATCTTAACGACGCCAGTTCGCTCAATCGGATTCTGCGCACGATTCAACCGGATGAAATTTACAACTTAGGCGCACAGAGCCACGTGCGAGTCAGTTTCGACGTTCCGGAATATACCGCCGAGGTGACAGCGCTCGGAACCGTTCGCCTCCTGGAAGCAATCAGAGAGTCGGGGATCAAGCCCAAGTTTTATCAGGCTTCCTCCAGCGAAATGTTCGGCAAGGTGCAGGAGATTCCGCAACGGGAAAGCACCCCGTTTTACCCGCGCAGCCCATACGGCGCCGCCAAGGTGTACGCCCACTGGATTACCGTCAATTACCGTGAAGCCTACGATCTGTTTGCCTGCAGCGGCATTCTGTTCAACCACGAATCTCCGCGACGCGGCGAGACGTTCGTGACCAGGAAAATCACCCGGGCTGCAGCCAGAATTAAATTGGGAGTACAGAAAGAATTATACCTCGGCAACCTCGACGCCAAGCGCGATTGGGGGTTCGCCGGTGACTACGTACAGGCCATGTGGATGATGCTGCAAGCCGACCAGCCGGATGACTACGTGATCGCGACGGGCGAGACGCATACGGTGAGGGAATTTCTCGACCGCGCCTTCGGCCACCTCGATATGGACTGGCAACAATACGTCAAAATCGACCCGCGGTATTATCGCCCCACGGAAGTCGATCTCTTGATCGGCGATGCCGCGAAGGCCAGGCGAACATTAGGCTGGGAACCGAAAGTGTCGTTTCAAGAGCTGGTGACCATGATGGTGGACGCGGATATGCGAGCGGAGCGACAGACGCTGGAGGGAACGAGGGGAGTGCTGCGCTAGAGGCCGGATGGAGGGAGGGGAGAAACGCTTCGCACAGTCTGAACGATACATCTTCCCTTTCGAAAGACTTGAGGGGTGGCAAGAGTCCATCGAGTTGGCGGATGTTGTACTGGGATTGCTCGAACGTATCCCTCCGAATCGGCATCTGAGGATCGTGTCTCAATTGGAGGGAGCTGTCACTTCGATTGCGCAAAACATTGCGGAAGGAAAATGGCGGCAGCATAAGAAAGAATTTCTTCAGTATTTGAGTATTGCCCAGGGATCGCTCTATGAGACTGTCACGTTGACCGAAGTATTCCACAGAAACAAACTCTTTGACGAAACGGAATACCTGCAAGTTCGCGGTAAGACGGAACAGATCGATCGAAAGCTCAATGGATTGATGAATTCGGTAAGGGGAAAGAAACGTGGAGAGAGGGTGTGAGATTTGGGAGGAAAGCAATGATCGCCAACCTCCGACGGTTCGACAGCTGCCCCCAGCCTCAGACCTCTAGCCTCAAACAATCATGACATCCTTTTTCTCAAATAAGCGCGTCGTCGTAACCGGAGGAGCCGGATTCCTGGGTTCAGTGGTCGTCGCACAGCTTCGGCAGCAGGGCTGCCGGAATATCTGGGTACCGAGAAGTCAGGATTACGATCTCGTCCAGATGGAGGCCGTGCAGCGACTCTACGACGATGCGGCACCGGACATCGTAGTGCACTTGGCGGCACGGGTAGGAGGCATCGGCGCCAATCAAGCCAATGCAGGCCGCTTCTGCTACGACAACCTGATGATGGGTACGCAATTGATGGAAGTGGGGCGTCAGCGAGGCCTGGAAAAGTTCGTGGCCCTCGCCACCATCTGCGCCTATCCCAAATATACTCCCGTCCCATTCCGCGAAGAAGATCTGTGGGCCGGATATCCGGAAGAGACCAATGCGCCCTACGGCTTGGCCAAGAAAATGATGCTCGTCCAGGCCCAAGCCTACCGGCAGCAATACGGGTTTAACGCCATCGTACTCTTTCCGGTGAATCTCTATGGTCCCGGCGACAACTTCGACATGCAGACCTCGCATGTCATTCCGGCTCTCATCCGCAAGTGTGTCGAGGCGAAGGCACAGGGAGCAGAGCGGGTGGTGTTGTGGGGCGATGGCTCGCCCTCGCGAGAGTTTCTCTATGTGGATGATGCGGCGCGTGCCATTCTGTTAGCGGCCGAGCATTACAATGGCGACGAGCCGGTGAACATCGGGACGGGCGAAGAAATCACGATTAAGAACTTGGCACATCTGATCGCCGACGAGGTGGGCTTCAAGGGCAAGCTTCTGTGGGACACCAGCAAGCCCAACGGCCAACCGCGACGATGCTTAAGCATTGATCAGGCCAAGAAATGTTTCGGGTTTCAGGCAACGCATTCGCTCAAGGCAGGTATCGAGAAAACGGTCGCCTGGTTCCACGAACATCGCTTGCATATTCGGGAGGTTCATTTCTAACCGCCGCTCACATCATACATTAAATTGTGAATAGGATGAGCGCTGGATCTCGCAGGCAACGGAAAACTCCCACGAGAATTGTTGAAGTTGAGCACTGTCGTGAATGGAACACATGGCCGAGCAGGAACAATCTGTTGACGCGGACCTGAGGACATACTCTCGCCCACTTTTCCGCTCCCCGACCCCCTTCTCAACTCCCTAGAGCCTGGAGTGGATCCCTGTTGGGGATTGCTCTCAGCGCTTGATCTACGATGAGCGCTGGTACAGATCAATTGAACGTCGACACTACTGGCGAGGACAACCGGGATGCGACTTGGGGCACGCTACTAGTATGGAAAATGGAAGACAACTCATCTGATATCTCGTGTCGTTTGTAGAGTAATGGGGGAGGACGTGTTAGGCCCTCTTGACTGGGGCCTTCGAGATTGAAGCTCGTTTCTTTTTCGCAGGCCTTAAGAGTTGCTCAGACGAATTGCCTGAGCTAGGCTCGCAAAAGTGGACGCCTTCAACCTATGATCTGAGGTCTGGAGGTGTGGGATGGAACGGTTACCGCGACAGAAGTATACGCAGGAGTTCCGGGAGCAAGCCGTGCGGATGGTGCGAGAGCAGGAGTTGACCATTCCTGAGGCGGCAAGACGCTTGGCCATGTCAGAGAAGACGCTCGCGAACTGGGTGTTTCGGGCGCGACAGGGGCAGTTGGCAGGACAGGGCGAGACACGGAGACCGGTCACGGATCTGGAGGCCGAGGTTTCTCGTCTGAAGCGCGAACTCGCCGAGGCGCGTATGGAGCGCGACATCTTAAAAAACGCCACGGCGTACTTTGCGAAGGCGCAGCTGCCCGGTACGCACTGATGACGACGCTGCGTCTCCAGTATCCTCTGGCCATACTGTGTCGGGTCCTTGAAGTGTCCCGAAGCGGGTACCATGCCTGGCGCACCCGCCGTCCCTCGAAGCGCACCCAGGAGAACGCGCGGCTGGAAGTGGCGATCCAGGCCGCCCATGTGCGCACCCGCCAGACCTATGGCCCGGAACGGCTGCAAGCCGAACTGCGTGAGGACGGCTTCCCAGCCGGGATTGGGCGCATCAAGCGGCTGCGCAAGAAGCTGGGGCTTCGCTGCAAACAAGTTCGGCGGTTCACGACGACCACCGAGTCCGATCATGCCTTGCCGGTGGCGGAGAATGTCTTGGCCCAAACGTTTGTCGCCACACGACCGAACGAGACCTGGGTCACCGACATCACCTACGTGCCGACCGCGGAAGGCTGGCTGTATCTCGCCGGCATCAAGGATCTGTTCACCTGCGAGGTGGTCGGCCATGCGATGGACGCTCGGATGACGACGGACTTGGTGTGGTGTGCGCTCAGGACGGCCCTCACCACCCAGCGCCCTGCCCCCGGGCTGCTTCATCACTCCGATCGCGGGGCCCAGTATTGCGCGCATGACTACCAAGCTCGGTTGAAACAATTCGGTGTGCACGCCTCGATGTCGCGGCGGGGGAACTGTTACGACAATGCCCCGATGGAAAGTTTTTGGGGGACGCTGAAGAACGAACTGGTGCATCACCGGCGCTACGAAACGCGGGAGCAGGCCCGGCGAGAGATCTCGGAGTACATCGAGCTCTTCTACAACCGCCAGCGGCGGCATTCCCGGCTGGGGAATCTCTCGCCGGTC
The DNA here is from genome assembly GCA_024998705.1 of Nitrospira sp. Classification (GTDB taxonomy): domain Bacteria; phylum Nitrospirota; class Nitrospiria; order Nitrospirales; family Nitrospiraceae; genus Nitrospira_A. The sequence goes on along the minus strand of JACOEF010000127.1, from coordinate 635 downwards.
GCATTTGCCCAGCAGTGGGCCCGTCAACAGCCAGCGGCATGAGGCTGCAACCTATGGCGTCCACGATTGACGGCCGGGGTCAGCCAATCCGTCAGGAGTCGTTAATACTCACACCTTAGGAATGCTTCTTTTTTGAGCAACGCTTCTAAGCTCAGTAATTGCTGTGCGTATCACTCGTATGGAACTTGAATGCCAATGATAGACTGGCTGCAAATTAGAAGATTTGTAGGACTACTTACCGGATCGGCAACTCAGTTTGTGAGTTTAGCTATCCTCAGTCTCATCCTCGCAAAGTATCTTACGGTTGAAGAGTTTGGAGTAACAAGAACCGTGGCCTCATATATGATTGCACTGACAATATTGGGGCATATGACCATACATGATGCCGTTGCAACTTTTGTTGCCGGAGCAAAAAACACTAAAGACAAGTCTCAATATGTTACTCATGGCGCGACTATGGTTACGAGCCTCTCTGCGCTACTAACGATAGCCTTTTACCTCTTTGTTACTAATAGCGAAATGTGGACAGGGCTAACAAAAGAATCCTTGGCTACAGTCGTCTTAATTCTCCCTTTGGAATGTCTTTCAGGTTTAATGCTGTCGTTGCTCAACGCGGCTGGCAATCTACGCACTAT
>JACOEF010000939.1 GCA_024998705.1 Nitrospira sp. | reverse complement strand
CCCCTTCTATAATCCGATCCGTGGCGCCGTACCCAAGTGGCTAAGGGAGCAGTCTGCAAAACTGCGATGCGGCGGTTCGAACCCGCCCGGCGCCTCCAATCATTCCTGCAGATATCTCAGAGGGTTCGGTGATTCTGACCGGACCCTGTTCCACCCGCTGATTTTCGTTACTCCCGGTTTTACTCCCGGTTCCACTCGCACTTTTCGACGCAATCGCTCCTAAACTCGCTCGATTTACCGCCGTTCGCAGATGGGCCGGGGAGAGATGGGCGTAGCGCATTGTCATCGTGATCGTGGAATGGCCCATCAGTTCCTGCACTGTCCTGATATCCACTCCTGCCATGACAGCCCGAGACGCGAAGGTATGCCGTAAGGTGTGCCAGGTGACATCTTCGATTTTAGCTCGCTTCAAGGCTGGCTCGTAGATCTTCACCACAAAGTTGCGCCCCTGCATCGGTTGTGCGGAGGTAAGAGGACTCGGGAACAGGAATGGGCTGTGCATCCACGAGGTGAGACCCTTGACGATGTCCAGCGCGGCATCCGTCAGAATGACGTGGCGGGTCTTGCCGGACTTACTCAATGGAATGGTCAAGATGCCCTGTTCGGTGTTCAGGCAGTCCCAGCGCGAATGAAACTGCTCGGTGAGGCGTAACCCTGTTTCGAGAGCGAAGGCCACAATCAACCAGTGCTCTGGAGGCAAGGTATCGCGCAGGCTGGAGATTTCTCTATCACTAAGGAACCGTAGTCGCCCGGCTGGTTCTGAAAAGAACTTCACGCCTTTGACTGGATTGGCCGAAAGCAAACCATCGGCAATCGCCAAGTTCAGGATGCGTCGCAGGGCTCCAAAGTAGCGGTTAATCGTTCGGGCGGTTCGTGTGCCCTTGTGCTTCATTTTGGCTTGGATATGCCGTAAGTCGTCGGCGGTAATCTCGGTCAGAAGCTTCCGTCCTAGGAGCT
>JACOEF010000342.1 GCA_024998705.1 Nitrospira sp. | reverse complement strand
GCTATTTGACGGCGACTGCGCTGCAGTACCCGTTTCGCGATATCGACCATTACTTAGCCAAGCAGGAACGTTATTCCGATCTCATGGCCCGGCGTATGGTCGAGCAGGGGCGTGCATTCTCCTGGCATCAGTTGATCTCGCATCCCTGTTTCACCTTTCTGAAAATGTATGTCGGGCGCAAGGGCTGTCTGGATGGTGTGCCGGGCCTCATCTTGTCCGGGCTCTATGCCTATTACACGTTCATCAAATACGCGCGTTTCTGGTAGTTGCAGTCGCAGGCTTGTGCTGAGGGCCACCCCCAGGCACCGGTGACGCAATCTGGTCGCAGCATGAATGCCCCTCACAATGGGACGAGACGGAGGGCCATCACGATTGCGGCAGTGGTCATCACCAAAGATGAAGAACACAATATCGCCGACTGTCTCGAGTCCGTGCGCTGGGCCGATGAACTGATCGTCGTGGATGCGGAAAGCCGGGACCGGACCGTGGAGTTGGCTAAGCCGTACACCTCGAAGGTGTTTGTCCGACCGTGGCCCGGGTATGGTCCGCAAAAAAACTTCGGCATTGATCAGGCCGATGCGGACTGGATCCTCGTCGTGGATGCCGACGAGCGGGTGACCGAGGGCTTGCGACGGGAAATCGAAGCGGTGCTGGAGACAGCCCCGCCCGCCGACATCGGAGGGTATGAGATTCCCCGACGGAATTTTTTCTATGGAAAATGGATCGAAGGCGGTGGACTCTATCCGGACTATCAGCTCCGGCTGTTTAGGAAAACCGCCGGCCGGTACGACGATGTGCAGTTGCATGAAAACCTCACGCTCAGCGGACGTCGGGAGCGGCTTCGGGAGCCGTTCGATCACTACAGCATGCCGACCGTCAACCATCACATCCGCAAGATGATGCGGTATACGACGCTCGGTGCCGACGAGAAACTCAAGCGGGTGACGCATATCAGTGGCTGGGTCATTGCCACGCACCATCTTGGAACGATCCTCAAGACCCTGTTCTCGCGCGGCGGGTATCGCGATGGCGTGCACGGGTTGGTGGTGGCGATGTTTGCCGGTTTGCACACGTTCGTCAAATATGCCAAGGCCTGGGAGCGTGTGAACGTCAGGCGGGACGCATGATCGATCCATCCCTGTCCGGCACGAACTCGGCGGAGGTTTCGTTTCCCTGATGCGTATCGGGATCGACGCGGCGTCAATCGTGGGGGACAAGGGCGGCGTCGGCTGGCACACCTATCATCTGCTCCGGTCGTTGCTGGCCTTGGATGAGAAGGTCGAATATGTCGGGTATCTTCGGCCCGGGTCTCTGCAGGCAGGCCGGCTCGAAGGTTGGCCCGTGCACGATCGTATGCGGTGGGTGGAAACGCCGCGGTGGCTGATGTCATGGCGGGGCGCCTGGGACCGGCTGGATCTCTATCACGGCCCCAACTTCAAGATGCATACGACGGGACGATCGGGCGGTATCGTCACCATCCATGATTTGTGGCTGGCCCGGCATCCGGAATATTCGAGGAAACTGTTGGGGCAGGCCGGTTCATCTCGGCGCGCGATGGCCACGGCCAATCGCGCGCGACGGGTCGTGACGGTGTCGGAGTTTTCAGCCCGCGAGATCGAAGCCTTGTATGGAATTCCGCGTGAGCGGGTGGTCGTCATCCATAACGGCGTGACCGAGGACTTCTCTCCGGTGCAGGATGAGCAGGCGATGGCAGCGCTGATGAAGCGGTGGTCGATCCCTGCGGCAGGATTTATCCTGTTCGTCGGCGGGGCCGATCCACGAAAAAACCATCGTGTCTTTCTGCAGGCCGTGGCGCGGTCGCGGTCTCAGCTTGGAGGACGAGCCATTCTGCTCGTGGGAGATGCGGAACATCCGCAGGGAAGTTATCTCGCGACGGCCCGGTCATTTGGGTTGGAGCAGGAGGTGCGCTGTACCGGTCGTCTCGATCGCGACGAGCTGTGTCGGCTCTACTCTTTTGCCGACCTGTTTGTCTTTCCGTCGCTGTATGAGGGCTTCGGCATGCCGGTCCTCGAGGCGATGGCCTGCGGCGCGCCGACGATTACCTCTTCGACGTCGTCTCTTCCGGAAGTGGCAGGGGATGCGGCGCTGCTGGTGGACCCGGAGGATGCCGAGGCGTTAGGAGCGGCGATGGTGAAGATGCTTTCCGAGCAGGCTCTGCGACGGCAGCTTCGGGATCGTGGGTTTGAGCGGGCGCGACTTTTTACCTGGCAGCGTGCGGCGTTGCGCACCAGTGCTCTCTATCGTGAACTCTGTGCCTGAGGCAGGCTGTTGAAAAGCCCGCCGGCGTCGTTCTCAACGTCTGTGAAGCGTGAAGCGTATCTCGTCGGGGGAAGAGCATATGGCTGGTGGCGTATAGCTGAGAGTAAAGACGTCCGCTCTCGATTTCTGGCCATATGCTATGAGCTATATGCCATAAGCTCTTTTCGGCGGACGAGAGACGAACGACGCTTCACGAGCGACGAACGGATGTGCGATTCTCGACGTTGCCATAGGTTAAAGGAGCAGCGGTGCAACGATCTGCTAGAGTCGGCGGGGTGATGAATCTCCAGAACATTCTGATCATCAAGTTGCGGCATATCGGCGATGTGCTCCTGTCGACACCGGTGCTGCGCGGGTTGCGGGCCGCCTTTCCCCAGGCGCGGTTGACGGTATTGGTCAATCGTGGAACGGAAGGGGTGTTGGCGAATAATCCGGACGTGAACGAGGTGTTGTGTCTCGAAAAGGGGCCCTGGCAGGCCCAGCTGAAATTTGTGCAGATGCTGCGACGGCGAGCCTTTGACGCGGTGGTCGATCTGACCGATGGCGATCGCTCGGCCGTCATCAGTCTGGCGAGCGGTGCGCCTGTTCGTATCGGATTTAATGCGGAACATCGCTGGCGGGGGCTCTTGTACAGTGCCGTGGCCAGGCCCCGCCCGACGGATCAGCATCGAGTGGATTACGATCTGTGCGCGCTGCGGGCCCTGGGACTGGACCCGAAGCCGGGCACGCCTGCCTTGTACACCTCGCCGACGGATGAACAGGTGGTGGAGACCTGGATGCGGGACGCCGGCCTGTTGTCTGCGCAGGGCTCTCCATTGTTGGTGCTGTTGCAACCGGGAGCCCGCTACTCGCTGAAAGTCTGGCCGCACGAGCGGTTCGCGCAGTTGGCCGATCGTCTCGCCGACAGGTTTGGGTGCCGGATTCTCCTGGGCGGCGATCAGCGTGAACGCGAGGTGGCTGAGCAGGTTGCCCGCAAGGCGCGTTGCGCGCCCACCGTGGTCGCGGGGAAGTTTTCTCTGCTGCAGTTTGCCGCATTGGTCAAACGGTGCGCGTTATTCGTCGGAAACGACGGAGGCGCGATGCATATTGCGGCCACGATGAGCACTCCCGTTGTGGCACTCTTCGGGCCGACCTATCCGCAACGGTGGGGGCCGCGCGGCGGACCGGCACAGGTGATCTATAAGGGCTTGGACTGTCGGGCTTGCTATCATCCGACCTGCTTGCGCGGGGATGAGAGTTGTATGCAGCAGATCACGGTGGATGAGGTCTGTCTGGCGTCCAGTCGTATGTTGGAACGAAGGATGGCGGGGGCGTAAGCGAGGAATTGGTGCGCAGGCGCATTCCAGTGATGTCCGATGTCGAATGGAGGCCTGCTGTAAGTAATGCGCTGAGCTCGACGATTACCGGGTATGCGTGTCGGGCTGACGGAAAGGGTGCCCGGAAACCAGCACAGATTGCTGGCATCATTCGTACGGACTGCACAAATTCGATAGCGTCCTGAGGGGGACCCGTTCATGGCAAAGATCCGCGTGCTGCATGTGTCGAACCGGCTTGAACTCGGTGGCACGGAGAAGACCCTTCAGATTTTCTGTCAATATCTCGACAAGTCGCGGTTCGAGGTCTTCGCTTGTGGACGCATGGGTGGTGGGGTTCGGGTTGAGACGCTCGAACGATACGGCATCCCGGTGTTCATCGAGCCGCCTGATTGGACGCAACTGGTACGAGACTACCATATCGATATCTGCCATGTTCACCGCTCCGGGACCTACGAACCTGGCTCTCTACCCGCCCGTCGCCCCGGGGGACCTCGCGTCGTAGAAACCAATGTGTTTCATGCGCTGGACGAGCAGGAAGGGGACCGCATCGACTGCCACTGCTTTGTCTCCGAGAGTTCCAGGGCGACCTATTTTCGTCGCTATGGAGCGCAGTCGGGCAAGCGGTACGAAGTGCTCTACAACCCGGTCGACTTTTTGGAGGTGAGCGGCGGGGAGAAACCGTTCAGCCGTACCATCGGGCGCTGTAGTCGACCGGATGATCAAAAGTGGCATGATGTCTGCTTGAAGAGTCTGCCGAGAATATTTCGGAACGTGCCGGAGGTACGTTGCCTGCTTCAGGGGGCGACGGAACGGGTGAGGAGCACGCTGACAGGGCTGGGCCTGCACGGTCGAGTGGAGTTACTGGAGCCGTCCGTGTATGTCAAAGACTTCTATCAGCGTCTCGATATCTTTACGCATGGTTCTCGGATCGGGGAGACGTTCGGGTGTGTCATTGCCGAGGCCATGGCCAACGGCATTCCCGTCGTGACGCTGAGTACCCCTCAGCGAAAGAAGGCCAATGCCCAGGCGGAACTGGTCGAGCACAATGTGACCGGGTTTGTGTGTAGATGGCAGTGGCAATATGCGGGCGCAGTGATTGAGCTGCTGCAGAATGAGTCCTTACGGACGGCGTTCGGACGACGCAGCTACGAGAAAGCCCGGGAACAATTCGACGCCGCGCTGCTGACGACACGGTTGGAGAATATCTACGTAGATCTGATGGATATGCGCCCGTAACAGGCGAGCGCACGTGCCAGGTCGCATGGACCGTCGAACGGAGCCGGCCGGGCGTGGGAAAGGGTGGTTGCGTCGTGATTGTCATCGATCTTGGATGCGGGAAAAATAAACAGCGGGAGGCGATCGGGTTTGACTGCCGAAGGGAGCCAGGGGTCAACGCCTTGTGCGATATCGAGCGGCCGCTGCCGCTCAAGGCCGATTGTGTCGATGTGGTTCACCTGAGCCATGTTATGGAGCACGTGCGCGAGCTGATTCCGTTCATGGAAGAGGTCTATCGGGTGTGCAAGTCGGGCGCGCAGGTGCACGTGACCGTTCCCTACTACACGTCCCGCGGAGCCTTTCGCGATCCGACGCATGTGCGTTATTTGACGGAGGATACCTTTCAGTATTTTGAGGCGCCGACCGATTATGGCATCCGGACGAATTTTCGAATTGAGTCGGTTCGGTATGATACCCGCAAGCCGTTTCGATTTCTGCCCGAGTATGTCCGTAAACGCTGCCGGCGGCATCTCTGGAACGTGGTTGAGAATATGTACGTGACGCTTCGCGTGGAGAAATCCTAGGCCGCACGAGGGTCGAGCCGATCACACTGCCATGAAGGTGCTTTATCTGACCGATTCGGAGCCTGACTATCTGGCGGACCAGATCTATGACGGGCTTTGCACAGTGCTGGGGGGGGAGAATGTTTTTGACTTCCCCCGTAAAGCCGCGTATCACGGTTCGCATGCTCGACCGTCGTCTCTCGCCTTCGATCGATAAGGTGGGGAGGCGCAGGATGCGTTGGTCGAGAGGCTTCGCGCAGGACAGCTTGACTTAGTCCTGTTGTCTTCGCCGAGACGAGGGGTTCAATCGGCGTTCCGTGCCCTCGCAGATCAAGTGAGGCTCCCTCCTATTGTGCTGCTCGATGGGGAAGACGATGCGCAGCTTCGCCTGGATCTCCTCAGAGCGGTCGGAGCCGGGATGTATTTCAAGCGCGAGTATCACAAGCAACCCGCTGCACTGGGCAGGGCCTGGTTTCGAGGTCTGAGGTCGGTGCACGGTGAGGAGTTTGAAGGGCGTATCTTTCCCTTGCCGTTTTCAGTCAGTGCGGCGGCGTTGTCGGGGGCGCCGAGTCTGACCCGAGACATCGACGTCTCGTTCGTCGGGCAGGCTTCGCACCGAAAGCGACTGGCCGCGGTCAGGTTATTGAGGAGTGCGACGGATATCCGGTTCGAGGGCGGGGTCTATGCCGAGCCGACCGATCGTCGGTCGAGGCTGGCCGAGTCCTGGTTTGACATCATGGCGGCGAAATTGGTGGGCGATCCTCCGGCCAGAGGATCGATGAGTAGAATGGGGCGGGAGGCGTATCGCTCGCTCTTGGGCCGTTCCAAGACGGCGCTTTCTATTCGAGGTGGCGGATTCGACACGGTGCGCTATTGGGAAATTGTGGCGGCGAAAACCCCGTTGATCTCCGAGGCTCCGGACATCGACATTCCGCATAACTTCGAACATGGTGTACACGCGGTGTTCTGTCGGCCGGATTTGAGCGATCTGACCTATTGGGTGCGACGGCTCCGCGACGACGAAGCCGAACGGCAGCGGATGGCCGAGGCTGCCTATTCGCATTTGCTGGCCTATCATACGACAGCCCATCGGGCGTCGTATCTGTTGAAGTTGTGCGCACAGGTACTCTAGGCATCCATGAAATCACTCAGCCTCGTGATTGCGCTCTACAATCAACTCGAGTTTACTCGACAATGCCTCGCGTCGATCAAGGCCTCTACCCCCGCTCCGTTTGAGCTGATTCTGATCGACAATGGCTGTGTGGACGGGACCGCGGAATATCTTCGTGGCGTCGATGCGACAGTCATTTCCAATGAGCAAAACCTTGGTTTTGCAAAGGCCTGGAACCAGGGGATACGTGCCAGTCGAGGTGATGTCATCGGTATCCTGAACAACGATCTGCTCATGACCGCGGGGTGGAGCGAAGCCCTGTTGGCGTTCATGGAAGAAGGCGGGTACGGCATTGTGTGTCCCTCGGCTCGAGAAGGACCGCTGGACTATGACTTGGCGGCCTATGCCCGAGAGTTTACCCAGGCCTGCGCCGGAGCGGTGCGACGGGAACTCTATGCGCCTTGTATGTTGATCGACCGCGCGGTGTTCGATCGGATTGGGCTGTTCGATGAGGCCTTTTCCTATGGTGGCTGCGAAGATACCGATTTCCTCTGGCGCACCAAGGCGGCAGGGTTTTCCGTCGCGATGACCGGTGCGGCGCTTATCCATCATTCCTCAAAAGTCACTCAGGTTGCGGTGTCTCGTACGGAGACCGACCAATACTGGGACCACAATATGGCGCATTTCAAACAGAAGTGGGGGCGCACGATTCGTGGCAATTGGCTTCAACGGCGTTTCACTGATGTGAAAGCCAAGTTGATCAAACAATCGGAGCAACGCCGATTCGGCCATACGCTGGTGGAGAAATTCCCTCGACGTGTCGATCGAGGAAAGCCGCTCGAATGAACGACGCCGGCGGGTTCGTTTCGCAGCCCGCTCGTAGTGCCACCGTATGAGAGGGATGCCGAGTCTGTGAAGATTGTCATCGCCGCCTGGCATCTCAAGAATGCGACTGTGGGAATCGGACGGTATGCCCGGGAACTGATCGAGGCGCTGGGGCGCGTCGATCAGGCGAATCACTACGAGATTCTGATCCCTCATGCGGAACATCCGTTCACCGCGCGTCTGAATATGCGCTATCGTGTGATCCGCTTCCCGCTGTTCCGTCGCCGTTTCTGGGAGCAGGTGGCGCCGCTCCTCGTTGGTCCGTACGATGTGCTTCACTTCCCGTACGATTCCTGCGTGGCCTGGAAACGCGGAAAGTTCGTGGCCACGATCCATGACGTCAAACCGTTGCTGTTTCCGGTGCTCCATGCGCGGACCAATCTCAATAGTCGCATCGAACAGTGGCTGGTCGGGGACCGTTGGGAAAAGGTCGACCACGTCATTACGATCTCCGAACATTCGCGGCGTGATCTGCTGGCGCACGTTCCGCTTCGCCCCGAACAGGTGACCGTGACGTCCCTTGGCCTCGATGCCGAGCGGTTTCGGCCGGCCGAGCATCGGGACGAAGGCAAACCCTACGTCTTCTGTGTCGCCGGTGCCGACCCGACCAAGAATGTCGGCCTGCTCATCGACGCGTTTGCGAAACTTCCTGAGACGCTGCGCAACCGGTTCGATCTGCTCCTGGCAGGTGATGTCTGCAAACGCCCTGATATTCGAACGGCCGTCGAACAGCATGGCATCGGCGCCTCCACCAAACTGGTCGGTGTGGTATCCGATCGGGAACTTGTCGCATATTATCAACAGGCCACCGTGTTTGTGTTTCCCTCGCTCTACGAAGGGTTCGGGCTACCGGTGTTGGAGGCGATGGGGTGTGGCTGCCCGGTGATCTGTTCGAACGCCTCCTCACTGCCTGAAGTCGCAGGTGATGCGGCGGAATTGATTGATCCGCATCGAGCCGAGTCGTTGACCGACGCGCTCGTCAAGGTGTTGGGCTCATCCGATGTGCAGGCGACGCTGCGGGCGCGCGGGATGGCCAGAGCGAAGGAATTTGTATGGGATCGTACGGCCAGGCAGACGGTCGCGGTGTATGAACGGCTCATCGGATAACGGGGCGCCGGACGATATGAGCGAATTTTCTGGTCTGAAGCTGGGGCGAGACGTTACGATCCAAGCAATGGGGGATGGCAACGGTCGTTTCGCGCGGCGAGTATCCGTCCCGCTGATCCGATGGGCTTGTGATGCTGGGGGTGATGTATGAAAGGTGTCGTGCTTGCCGGAGGCCTCGGTTCTCGCTTACTTCCCCTGACCAAAGTGACCCACAAACATCTCCTGCCGGTGTATGACAAGCCGATGATCTATTACCCCATCCAGGCGCTGGTCAATGCCGGCATTACGGAAGTGATGTTGGTCACAGGCGGGAACAGCGCGGGTGACTTCCTGAAGTTGTTGGGAAACGGTCGCGATTTCGGTCTGAAGCATCTCAGTTATACCTATCAGCAGGGAGAGGGCGGCATCGCCGATGCGCTGCGGCTGGCGGAGCATTTTGCCGATGACGGCCCGATCTGCGTGGTGTTGGGCGACAATTTGATTCAGGGGAATATCGCGAAGGCTGCGGGGGCGTTTCGCGCGCAGAAAAAGGGCGCAAAGATCCTCCTTAAGGAAGTGAAGGATCCGCAACGGTTCGGGGTGCCGCACCTCGAAGGCGATCGAGTGCTGAGCATCGAAGAAAAGCCGGCACAGCCTCGCTCGTCCTATGCGGTCACCGGAATCTACTTTTATGATGCCCGCGTTTTCGAGATCACCCGAACATTGAAGCCTTCCGGTCGCGGCGAATTGGAAATTACGGACGTCAACAATGCCTATATTGCATCCGGGGAGTTGACCTGGAATGTGCTGGATGGCTGGTGGACGGATGCCGGCACGATCGAATCCCTGTTGGCAGCCAACCAGCTCGTGGCCCAGACCGGGGCGAATAGGATGGAGTTCTAAATGCGACTGCTTGTCACCGGCGGGGCCGGCTTTATCGGATCGCATCTGGTGCGCCGCTTGATCCGGAGCGGCTCTCATTCGGTTGTGAACCTCGATGCGTTGAAGTACTCGGGCAACCTGGAGAATCTCGCTGATCTCGCCGGGCATCCGCAGTATGCCTTCGTGCATGCCGACATCGGTGATCAACCAGTCGTGCACACCATCCTGCAGGAACATCGCATTGAAGGCATCATCAATTGCGCGGCGGAAACTCACGTGGACAGGTCGATTCTCGATCCCGGGGCGTTTGCCCGCACGGACGTCGTGGGGACCGGCATCCTATTGGAGGAAGCGCGCCGGGCTGGAGTGCGGCGGTTTCTGCAGGTCAGCACCGATGAGGTCTACGGCAGTGTCGAGCAGGGCAGCTCTACGGAGAACGATCGGTTGGAACCACGAAGCCCCTATTCGGCGAGCAAGGCCGGAGGGGATTTGCTGGTATTGAGTTATTGGACGACCTACCAGTTTCCAGTGCTGGTCACGCGTGGAAGCAATACCTATGGGCCGAACCAATACCCCGAGAAATTTATTCCATTATTTGCGACCAACGCGATCGACGGGGAGCCGCTTCCGTTATACGGCGACGGCAAACAGTGCCGGGATTGGTTGTCCGTCCATGACCATGTGGCGGGGATCCAGTATGTGTTCGAGCAGGGGCAACCGGGGACTGTGTACAACGTCGGCGGCGGGAACGAGCGTGAGAATATCACCGTGGCCGAACAGATCGTCGCGACGTTGGGAAAGTCTCGGTCGCTGATTCGTCTGGTGCAGGACCGCCCCGGACACGATCGTCGCTACTCAATCGACTGCAGCCGGCTGCGGGCCTTGGGCTGGTCGCCGCAAGTGCCCTTTGATGAGGGGCTGAAGGAAACGGTCGAGTGGTATCGTACGCATGAGAGTTGGTGGCGGACGATCAAGTCCGGAGAGTTCAAGGCCTACTATCAACAGCAGTATGCGAAGCGGTTACAGCAGGGGACGGCGTGCGGATCGTAATCACCGGTGCGCAGGGGCAGTTGGGGACGGATCTTCAGCAGACGCTATGCGGGCATCAGCTGACGTTGCTTGATCTTCCCACGTTCGACCTGACCCAGGCGGACTGCGGTCGCGTCATTGTCGAGGCCGTACCGGAAGTCGTGATTCATGCCGGCGCCTACACGGATGTGGATGGAGCTGAAGGGAATCCGGCCCTGGCCATGGCCGTGAATGCCGAGGGAACTGAGCGCGTGGCTCGTGCGGCCGCTCACGTCGGAGCGAGGCTCATCTATATTTCCACCGACTACGTGTTCGACGGCCGAGGCATGCGCCCCTATGTTGAAACCGATTCGACCCATCCTGTGAGCGCCTACGGTGCGTCGAAATTGGCGGGCGAACAGCGTGCGTTGGCTTGTTGCCAGAACACCCTGGTGGTGCGCACTGCCTGGCTCTATGGCCTTCACGGGAGGAATTTCGTCAAGACCAGCTTGAAACGGGCGACCGAACGGCCCAAGTTGACGGTCGTGGCCGACCAGCGAGGTTGCCCAACCTTTGCCGAAGATCTTGCGGGCATGATTGGACAGTTGGTGGCGCATCCGGCGCAGGGGCTGTTACATGTGACGAACGCCGGCGACTGCACGTGGCATGAGTTTGCCGCGGAGATTGTCCGATTGTCGAACCTCCGAGTTCCCGTTGAGCCGATTACGACGGCCGACATGCCGAGACCGGCGAAGCGGCCGGCCTATTCGGTCCTCTCGGCAGATCGTCTCCATCATCTCGGGTTCACCATGCCGCCTTGGCAGGATGGATTGGAGCGTTTCTTGAGCGCACAGAGCAAGCTTGCTTCCTAGCGCAGTCGGATTCAGCGGGTCTCTGTATCCGGAGCTCGGGCAGCTGTGAAACTGAGCATGAAGTGGTGGTCAAAACTGCTGGTCGCGATCGGTATCAGAAGTAGTGGGCTTTCTTCCCTGTTCATGCAGCACAATCCTCGATATGCCGCCTTCGAAGTTGGGGAGGGGACCTACGGACATCCGGATATTGTCGTGCCTGACGATGGCAGCACGGTTTGCATTGGTCGGTATTGTTCCATTGCCGGTGGGGTCTCAATTCTCACCAGCCAAGAGCATCACCTCGAGTGGGTTTCGACTTTTCCGTTTCAAATCATCTTTGGGAACGACCGGGGTCTTCCCATACCCTCTCGTTCGAAAGGCAATGTGAGTATCGGCCACGATGTGTGGATCGGGACCGAAGCCTTGATTCTCTCAGGCGTCTCTATAGGACATGGCGCGGTGATTGCGGCAAGGAGTGTGGTCACGAAGGATGTTCCCCCGTACGCCATTGTGGCGGGCGTGCCGGCACGTGTGATCCGGCATCGATTCGATCCAGCCACGATTGCCAGTTTGCTCCGCATCGCCTGGTGGGATTGGCCGCGTGAAAAAATTGAAGCAGCCCTTCCCCTGTTGATGTCTGATCGGTTGGATGCCTTTCTCGCACAGTACGATGCGGTCAGCGATCGGCCGTAGAGCCTCTCCCTCGGTCTCGCGTTCGGATCAGTCCCGCTGAATCTATCTCCTTCTGCTTGCCGCGCACTCGTTTCTCGTGTCCCCTCTTCTCAGGGGACTCGTTGCTTGGATGAGGCATGGCTCGAGCGCCGTGTTTCTTGTGGAAGGGGAGAAATTTCTCTATACTGCGCTTCCACAGAGCCTCCAGCTCGTTCCTCTGTGATGCGCCGGGGTGCGCCGATGGTGAGTGTGACCCCATCACGTAGTTGCCTCCTCGACAGGTGAATAGGTGATCCATATTCCATGGGATGGATTACGTGTTGGGATGATCTGTTCACATCCCGGGAGGCATGGTCATGCGTCATCTGCGATGTGACGCCGTGGCCGGAGTGAGATTGCTCGAGTTGATCTGCGTCGAACCCGATCTGTGACGTCATGACTGTTGCGACTTCATCACCCGTCGATCCAACCATTCGATCCATTCAAGCAGGAGAGCAGCAGGCCCCTG
>JACOEF010000336.1 GCA_024998705.1 Nitrospira sp. | reverse complement strand
GTCGACGAGCCGCCGGAGAATGTTCTGTTTGACGCCAAAATCATAGGCCACCACGCGCCAGGTTTTTCGGGGTGCCTGCGCGGCCCCAGGCTCGGGCATCGTCAGCTTCGGCGCCCAGCCTCCGGTTCCGGTTGTCCAGGCGTATCGTCGCTCGCAGGTGACGGTTGCGGCGAGATCACGCCCGATGATGCTCGGCGCCTTCCGGGCCTTGTCCGCGAGACGATGCGGATCGAGATCGGTGTGGGAAATCACTCCCGGTTGCGCGCCGTGCTCCCGCAGATGTCTGGTGAGGGCTCTGGTATCGACGCCCTCGATCGCCACGATGTTCGCCGCCTGCAAGTATTCCTGAAGCGTGGCCTCGCTGCGCCAGTTACTCGCCAGACGGCTGGATTCCTTGACGACGAAACCTTCCGCCCAGATCCGGTTGGATTCGATGTCTTCGGGCGTGACACCGTAGTTGCCGATCTGGGGACAGGTCATCGTCACGATCTGTCCGCGATAGGAAGGATCGGTCAATACTTCCTGGTACCCGGTCATGGCCGTGTTGAACACCACTTCGCCGCCGGTTTCTCCTTCTGCTCCCAAGGCCCGTCCTTCGAACCAGGTTCCATCGGCGAGCGCAAGAATCGCTTTCTTCAAGATGACTCCTTAGCGAGGGACCCAGGATCGTACGCGTACGGTCAGCAGTGCGATTCCGAGTCCGACATTCACGATATATAAGGCCCGTACCGGTTTATGCAGCTGAAAGAATGCTTCGAACGCCGCTTTCCGCGCCTCATCCCCTTTGGAGGCGAACGCCTGTGCTTGCAGGGCCGCCGCTTGCGGATGCAGGACAAACGTGAGGACTCCCGCGGTGAGGAGCATGGCGCCGAGCAACAACCAGTCCGTCCTGGAGATCTCATCATCCGCCAGGCCTCGCTGGACCAGCCAGGCCCGCCAGAGGATGCCCGCGGTCAGGATCGCCGCCGATCCGAGCACCAGACGATTGTACCCGTCGAAGGCGCGTGTCAGGAGCAACCCACCGGTGTCCTGTCCGCCGAACGTATTAAAGACGGCAGGGATCACGGCGGCGACGAGCACCAACAAACCGCCGATCCAGACCGCCAGGGCTAGCAACTCACAGGTAATACAGGCGATCAGTCCTTGGCGCACGGTCTCAAAAAATCCTATGCCTGCCGACGGGAGGGTTCAAGTTCGAACACGACGCGACCGGAGACGATGGTGGTCGTCACCTGTCCCTTTACTTTCCACCCGGCAAACGGTGTGTTGCGGCTCTTGGAACGAAACCGTGCAGGATCGACTTGCCACTGCCTGTTGGGATCGACGATGGCCACATCAGCGGGGGCCCCGACGGCCAGGGTCCCGGCGTTGAGACTGAAGGCTTTCGCCGGCGCCGTCGAGAGTTTATCCACTGCCGATTCGAGGGTGAGCACGCCTTCGTCCACCAGAGCCAGTGTCAGCGGCAGCGCCGTCTCCAGGCCGACGATGCCGAAGGGCGCTTCGGTGAACTCCTGCTGCTTCTCTTGTGTCGCATGCGGGGCATGGTCGGTGGCGATCACGTCGATGGTGCCGTCGCGGAGCCCCTCCTTGATCGCCTGGACGTCCTGCAGGGTCCTCAGCGGAGGGTTCATTTTTGCGTGGGTGTTGTATCCGCGCGTCAGTTCTTCGGTCAGCGTGAAATGATGCGGACAGGCTTCTGCCGTGACCTTGAGGCCGCGCGCCTTGGCTTCCCGCACCATCCGCACCGAGCCGGCGGTGCTGATATGCGCGAGATGGAGGCGGGCTCCGGTCAATTCAGCCAGCGACACATTACGCGCCACCATGACATCTTCCGCCGCGGAGGGAATACCGGGCAGGCCAAGTTCGGTCGAGATCAGGCCTTCGTTCATACATCCGCCTTCGGAGAGGTGGAGATCTTCACAGTGGTCGACGACGGGCACGTCGAACGCGCGCGCATATTCCATGGCGCGACGCATGACGAGGCTGTTCATGACCGGCTTGCCATCGTCGGAAATGGCCACGCATCCTGAGCGGCGCAGATCGCCGATTTCAGCCAATTCTTTGCCTTCCGATTTTTTTGTGATGGCGCCGATCGGATAGAGGTGGGCGTTCCCTGCGGCCTTCGCGCGCTCGAGCATAAATTCGGTCACGGCCTGATTGTCGTTCACGGGGTTGGTGTTGGGCATGGCGCAGACGGTGGTGAATCCGCCCGCGACGGCGGCAGCCGTTCCGGACTGAATCGTTTCTTTATACTCGAACCCCGGCTCACGGAAGTGGACATGGAGATCCACGAATCCCGGCAGTACCAGTTGGCCCTTGGCTTGAAAGATGGTTGCGCCGGCCGGAGCCTTGAGTCCCGGTCCGATGGCAGAGATTGTTCCGTTCTCGATCAGGACATCCGCCACGCCGTTCACGCGTCCGGGATCGATCACATGACCGCCTTGAATAAATAGTGTCATCGTGTACTCATACAAAAGAAAAGGTAAAAGGATTCATTCTGTCGCATGGCCCGTCTCAGCCCGCTCCCGACATCAGATACAAAATACCCATGCGCACGGCGACGCCGTTCGCCACCTGATCGAGAATGACGGACGAGAGACTGTCCGCCACGTCAGGGGCGATTTCCACTCCGCGATTGATCGGGCCCGGATGCATCACGATGGCGCCGGTCTCGGCCAGCTTCACGCGTTCGCTGGTCAACCCATAATGTCGCGCATATTCACGAATGGTCGGAAACAGCGCACGTCCCTGTCGCTCCAGTTGGAGCCTCAACATCATGATCACGTTGACGCCTCGCAGCGCTTCGTCCAAGTTGTGGTACACCTGCACGCCGAGCTGGTTGATCTGCAGAGGGATCATGGTCGGAGGTCCGACGACCCGCACTTCCGCCCCGAGTTTCGTGAGGGCAAAAATATTCGAGCGGGCGACACGGCTATGCGCCACATCGCCGACAATCGCGACGCGTAATCCGGCGAAGCCCATTTGCCGGCTG
>JACOEF010000592.1 GCA_024998705.1 Nitrospira sp. | reverse complement strand
TCTTGCGTCGCAAGAGCTGAGCCCATCACGACATAATGGACGGAGGGATCCGTGCCCGAAGGAAAAAAAGTTCGCATCCGCGTTCGAACGGTGAACTGTATCTACGTCGGGGATTTCCTTATCCCGCCCATGCGTAATCGTGTGTCCGATGCGATCAATGAAGAGCAGCGGCTGTTCATCAGCCTGACTGACGTGTTGATCAATGACAAGGATCGGTCGGACTTCGTGGCGATCAACAAGAACCTGATCGAGTCGATCGCTCAGCTCTAGCACGCTCTCACCTCATCACGAAGGTCATGCCGTCGTCGTATCGCCCCCGCAACCGGCGATACGCTACACGCTTGCCTCCCTGAAACAATTGTCGTAACACCGATGTTCTCGTTTAAGCGATTCTATCCCTTCCTCAAGCCCTACGTCCCTCGAATGATGGCGGCTGCCGTCATGGTCATGGCGGTTGCCGCCATCAACCTTGCGCTCCTCCGCCTAGGCGGCACCCTGTGGGACGTCATCACCGTCCAGCACGATGCCGCGCGCATGACAGAAATGATCCTGCTGTTGTTGGGCTTGGTCTTGATCCAAGGGTTATGTTCGATGGGACATAGTTACCTCACCGCCTGGGTCTCCCAACGGGTGATGGCCGATTTCCGGATCCATCTCTTCGCGCATCTCGAGACGCTGTCAGTCAACTTCTTCTCGAAGCGCCGAACCGGCGAATTGATGTCCCGCCTCATGAACGATGTCACCGTCATCCAAAATGTCGTAACCGATACGCCCATCGACGCCGCTAAGCAAATCGTCACCTTCATCGGCGGTGCGGGCTTCCTGTTCGCCATGAACTGGCAACTCTGCCTGCTCATTCTGGTGCTGCTCCCGATGCTGGTCGTCGTGGCCAAACTGTTCGGGCGGCGACTCCGGGCGCTGTCTACCAAAATCCAGGACCAAACCGCCTCCGTCAGCACGCTGGTCGAAGAAGTCATTGCAGGGATCCGCGTCGTGAAATCCTTCGTCCAAACGAAACGGGAAGAAGAACGGTTCGTGGCCCAGGTCCAGTCCGCGATGGAGCTGTCACTGCGCCGCGCCACCATCATGGCCTGGTTCGTGCCGACGATCATCTTCGTCACCTTTGCCGCCGCCGCCCTCGTCTTGTGGTACGGCGGCCGCCAGGTCATCGACGGCTCAGTCTCCCCCGGCGACCTGTTTGCCTTTGTCCTGTTTGCCGGCATTCTGATCGGACCGTTCGGATCGGCCGCCCGCGTCTTTGCGCAAATCAAAGAAGTCCAAGGGGCCATGCAACGCGTGTTCGAAATCCTTGATACCCACGCCGAAATTGCGGACGCGCCTGGCGCAATTGAACTGCCGGCGGTGCGCGGGCACGTGCGCGCGGAAAATCTGAGCTTCGCCTACGACCCCCGGCAACCCGTGCTCTCGGACGTGTCGTTCGAAGCCAAGCCCGGCGAACTCATTGCGATCGTGGGCCCCACCGGCTCCGGCAAAACGACGATCATGAACCTCTTGCATCGATTCTATGATCCGACCTCGGGACGGCTCACCATAGACGGCCATGACGTCAAGGATGTGCGACTCGATAGTCTCTATCGGCAGATCGCGCTGGTGCCCCAGGATACGATTCTCTTCGGCGGCCCTATCCGCGATAACATTCGCTATGGACGCGAGGATGCCACCGAGGAGGAAATCGTTGCCGCCAGCACAGCAGCCCATGCCCATGAGTTCATCGTGGGATTCCCGGATGGTTATCAGACCATCGTCGGAGAAAAAGGCATCAACTTGTCCGGCGGCCAACGGCAACGCGTCGCGATTGCGCGAGCGATCCTCAAGAACCCCCGCATTCTTCTGCTCGATGAAGCCACGTCCGCCCTTGATACCGAATCGGAGCGATTGGTCCAAGAAGCCCTGGAACGTCTCATGGTCAATCGCACCACCTTCGTCGTCGCCCATCGGCTCAGCACGATTCAGCGCGCCGACCGGATTCTAGTGCTGAACAAAGGCAAGATTGTGGAATCGGGCACCCATGCTGCCCTGCTGGAACAACAGGGGCTGTATCACTACCTCTATACGCTGCGACTCAGCGAACTCCCGGTATAATAAATCCGGAGACCCTGATGAACAGGCCAGTCCTCACGCTCGCCTTAGCCGCACTCTTTCTCGCCTGGACCGATCCTGGTTCAACTCAGCCTCCGTTGCCCAAACCCGACCATGTGGTGATCGTCATTGAGGAGAACCATGCCTTTGGCCAGGTCATCGATTCACCTGCCGCCCCGTATTTGAATGCGCTGGCGCGCAAAGGCGCGTTGCTGACCCATTCCTATGCCGTGACCCATCCGAGCCAGCCGAACTACATCGCACTCTTCGCCGGCACCCTCGAAGGCG
>JACOEF010000938.1 GCA_024998705.1 Nitrospira sp. | reverse complement strand
GCGGGAGTGATGTGAACGCGGCCGTGCTGCGAGCCGGGTTGCCTCAGCGATTGATGTGGTATGTCGCCCCGCTCTTACTCGGCGGGCAGGATGCAAAAGGGATCCTCGGCGGACAGTCCCCGCGCCGGCTCCGGAGTGCCGTGGCTCTGAAGAATGTGCGCATCGAGCCGGTGGGGCGTGATATGTTGATACAGGCTGATTTCACGACTCAGTAGGAGCATCGTGCGACATTTTTTGCAGCCCTGCCGCCGATTTCACCATCTCAGACTCTCTCTCTTCCTGTGTCTTCTCTCATACCTGCTGTGGGCGGGCCTTTCGGTTCCAGTCATCCATGCCGCAGAGGAGGGCGTCTCGACCGATCTGGCCTCCCAGGTATGGCAATACATGACCACTCAGGACGGCGAGGGGTCTCGCGCATTGCTCGCGTCGCTACTGCAGCGGCCGGATGCAACGGTGCAGGCCGTGCAGGATCTCTTGCGCAAAGGTCGGCCCCATGGTTTGCAGCCGGTGGGACTGTTACCGGATGAACAGATCGTTGTGCGCGAGCGACCGTACCGACTGAGCCTGTCCGTCCCTCAGAGTTATGAACCGACCAGAGATTACGCCCTGATCGTCTGCCTCCATGGCGCGGGATTCACCGGAGAGGCCTACCTGGATCGATGGAAATCGCGGTTGGGCGAGGGGTATATCTTGGCCTGTCCGACCTATCCAGCCGGCGCCTGGTTCACCAGGCGCGCGGAGGATCTGGTGCTGGCGACCGTGCAGGTTGTGCAACAGCGGTATCGGATCGATCCCAATCGCATTTTCCTGACCGGCATGTCCAACGGCGGGATCGGCGCCTGGTTGATCGGCATGCATCATGCGCCTCTGTTTGCCGGACTGGCGCCGATGGCCAGCGGGATCGATGACGTGCTGTTTCCGTTTCTGGAAAATCTGCGCACGACGCCGACCTACATCATTCATGGATCACAGGATCAGGTGATGCCGGTGGAGTTGAGCCGAACCCTGGCGGAGGAACTGAAGAGCCTCGGGTATCCCTACGTCTATCGTGAACATGATCGTACCCATCCGATGGCCGGGGGGCACTTTTTCCCGCGCGAGGAACTGCCGGATCTGGTCAAATGGTTCGACGATCAGCATCGAAATCCTGTGCCGAAGGCGCTGACGGTGGTGCGCGATGCGAGCCACTTGCTGCCGTTCGGCTGGGTGCGGATCGATGCGACGGATCAGATCGCATCCTTTTCGGAGGATTTGGTCGATAAGCGG
>JACOEF010000259.1 GCA_024998705.1 Nitrospira sp. | reverse complement strand
TGTCGCTTGTCGGACCGAGGCCGCCGCTGTGGTATGAACTCCAACAGTACAAGCCGTGGCATCGTAGTCGGGTTTTAGAAGCCAAACCGGGCATTACCGGTCTCTGGCAGGTGGTGGGACGGAGCCGGACTACGTTCGACGAGATGGTCCGCCTGGACCTCCGGTATGCCAGAACCATCTCCCTATGGGGCGACATCAAAATTCTCCTTGCTACGCCGGCTGCGGTCATCACCGGCAAAGGGGCCTGTTAGTGGAGTCGAGAGATCTGAGGAACATGAAACTCCCGCTCGACTTGCGACCTCCTGGTCCTCTCACGATCCCATCACGTCAAAACGGGTCATGCGTGAGTTTGGACGCCAAGGCGGCTAAGTCTCCGTCGTGGCATGACGCGAAGATTGTTCGTTCGGTGTTGCCGTTTAGTGTCACGCACCGCAATCTTCTGTGTGTGTTGTCGTTGCTTGCCATGGGAGCATGGTTGTGGCCGTCCCTGGTCGAACTGGTTTCCCTGACACAACAACAGGAACATTATTCGCACATGGTGCTGATTCCCTGGCTCAGTTTGTACGTGTTGTACCTTGATCGAGCGCCGATCCTGGCTTCGCGAGAATGGAGCCCCTGGCTGGGGTCGCTGGTATTGGGGGTTGGAGCGTTGGTCTGGTGGATGGGCGGCGCGACGAGCGGTTCTGATCGCTTGTCCTACACGATGTTGGCGTTCGTGGTGATGTGTTGGGGCCTGTTTCTGTTCTGCTTTGGCATCTCGTGCACGCGGCGAGTCTCGTTCGGGTTATGGTTTCTCATTTTTTTGGTACCGATTCCCTCCGGTTTACTATCGGCGATCATCGGTTTCTTACAATGGAGCTCGGCGGAGGCGAGTGCTCTGCTGTTCTCGTTTCTGGGGGTGCCGGTGTTTCGGCAGGGATATGTGTTTAGCCTGTCGACGTTCACGATTCATGTCGCGGAGGAGTGTAGCGGGATTCGCTCAGCGCTCTCACTGGTTCTCACAAGTCTTGTGGCCGGGCACTTCCTTCTCCGGTCCCTGTGGGGGAAGGTGGGTATCGTGGGGATGGTTATTCCGCTTGCCATCATCAAGAACGCGTTCCGTATCGTCGGTTTGGCGTTGTTGGCCAATTATGTCGATCCGACGTATATCACGAACAGCGTTTTGCATCGGACCGGGGGAATTCCGTTGTTCCTGCTCGCGCTGATCGTGCTGTTTTTCCTGGTCTGGCTGATCCGGCGACTTGAGAAAAGGTTCGAATCCGACTCGGCGCTGTAGTGTTGGGTCTATTGTGGTGCGCAAGACTCAGATGCCACCATGTGATCAAGCGCGATGGACCGGTAAAGGAAGGTATGTCCTCGCTACAGGATAGCGTGTATGTCATTGATCCGCTCCACGATCCCCGGTGGCCTGAGTTTGTGACGCGGCATCCGAGCGCCTCGGTGTTTCATTCGCACGGTTGGCTGCGGGCGTTGCGGGAGACCTACGGATATGAGCCGGTTGCATATACGACGTCGGCTCCAACAGACTTATTGACGAACGCCCTGTTGTTTTGCATCGTGCGCAGCTGGCTCACCGGCAATCGGCTGGTCTCGTTGCCGTTTTCCGACCATTGCGAACCACTCGTCGACCATCCCGGGCCATTTGAGACACTATCTGCGCATGTCGAACGCGCGCGCAGTGAAGCTGGATGGAAGTACGTGGAATTGCGATCTGCAGATTCCCAGGTGGATTTCGCCGGCCGTTTCGCGCCAGCCACGGTCTATTGCCTGCATCGGCTCGATCTTCGCTCCGATCTCGATTCGCTGTATCGGGGATTCCATAAGGATTGCATTCAGCGAAAGATTGTGCGTGCGGAGCGGGAAGGGTTGACGTATGAGGCCGGCCGCAGTGATGCGTTGCTCCAACAATTGTATGGGTTACTTCGACTGACGCGGTCACGTCACCGCCTTCCTCCCCAGCCCATCGAGTGGTTCCGGAATCTGGTTGCGTGTATGGGGGATGACGCGTGTATCAGAATTGCTTCGAAAGCCGGGACGCCGCTGGCCGGGATCTTGACCCTCCGTCACAGAAATAGCATGGTGTACAAGTACGGAGGTTCCAATGCCCGTTTCAACAATCTTGGGGGCATGGCCATGCTCTTCTGGCACGCGATTCAGGATGCCAAACGTACAGGGTGTGAGGTCTTCGACTTCGGACGCTCTGACCTCGATCATCCAGGACTTATCGCATTTAAGGAACGCTGGTCGGCCGAGTCCTCATCCCTCATCACCTGGCGTGCTCCGGGGACGGGGACTGTTCCTGGGCGTGGCAGGATCTCCAGTCGCTACATGCGGGAAATGTTTGCCCGAATGCCTGAGCACGTCACCTTGCTTGCCGGCCGAATGCTCTACCGGCACTTTGGATAGATACGCATGCGGCCCTGAATCCTGTCCACTCTGCGAGGGAAAGCCAAACTGCATGATGGGAATAATTTTCGTTTCACTCACCATCGCGATGGTGAATTTCGGCTGATCAGACTGGTTTCCTATGATGGTTACGACCTGGTTCTCATCTGCTGCCTTTATCGCCGCCGGACTGGCGGCGGGCCTCGCTTGCCTGCTGTTTGTCAGACGACACGCCAGTGCGTCCCACCGCAGTCTATCGTCTTTGTTAGGCACGACCGCTGTCGCCAACCTGGCCAACGGAATTGGATTACTTGACGACGCGCATGCGTTGCCATGGCGCGAGGCGTCCATGGTCGCTGAACTCTTTCAACCGGCGGCGTTGCTGTATGTCGGTATGGCCTTTCTGGATCCGATCGAACGAGATGGAGAATCCTCTGCCCTGTGGCGTGCTCGGATTGTTGGAGTGGTCGGCTTACTGTTGGCTCTCGTGGCCGCGAGCGGATCGGTCTTTCAGTGGAAGGTGTTCGACGACGGACACGCCGCGATTGTGTTGGCCTCCTGGGGGCAGGTGCCCTATGTCTTTGTCGTGATTGGGACGGCTTTTGGCTTGGCGCAACTGGAGGTCGTCTTGCGAGCCAGTCGCGAGCCGGTTCGTCACAAGCTTAAATTCGTGGTGATCGGGTTGTGTGGTTTGGCGGGATATCAGATTTATCAGGCCAGCCAATTGCTCCTCTTTCCTGTCTGGCAGGTCGACCATGTCATGGTCTCGGGCGTTGTAACCAGCTTCGCGCTTGTGGTGATCGCCTATGGCTTGGGACGCAGTCGAATGCGAGAAGTACTCGTCCATGCCTATGTGTCTCAGCAGGCGCTGGTGGGCTCTGTCACGTTCATCGTGATTGGCGGGTATCTCCTTGCCGTGGGCACGATCGGCACATGGCTGCGCCAGACCAATCAACCGTTGGCGTGGGGACTCAGCGTGGTGGTTGTTTTTGGGGCGCTGGTCGGCCTTACGATTGCGATCTTCTCCAAGACCGTGCGTGCCGAATTGCGGCGAGCGGTCGTGCGGAATTTTTACCGTTCGAAATACGATTATCGCGCCCAATGGCTGCGTGTGACGGAGGCGTTTCAGCAAGCGGCAACCAAAGAAGCGATCTTGGATCGATTATTAGACTTGCTGATCAAGACGTTCGCCACCACGACCATTGCGATTTGGTCGTATCGGGAAGGGGATCGCCGATTTGTACCGATTCGCTCGATGACCACTGAGACGGAGGCTGCGCCCATTGAACTCGACCATCCCGTGATTATGCAGTTAATGCGGCAGGATGAGGCGGTGCTGGTCGCGGAGGCGCTGGTCATGGGAGCCAGAAATGTGGACGACCCTCTCACGGCGTCGGGCGCCGCCCTCTGTTTTCCCATTCGTGCGCAAGGGCAGCTCATGGCGTTCATGGCTCTGGGGAAGCAACGGGGAGGTGAGTTGTACGGCACCGATGATTGTGATCTCTTGCGTGGCATCGCGCATCATGTCGGCGCTTTGCTTTCCCATGCGCGGCTGGCCGAGGAGCGCCAGGCATCGGCTGAATTGGAGGCTCTGCACCGGTTCTCTGTCTTCTGTCTGCATGACTTGAAAAACCTGGCGGCGCGACTGTCGTTGGTCGCCTAAAATGCGGAGCACCACGGCCACGATCCCGCATTTCAGGAATCTGCCATGAGGACGGTGACGGACATAGCGAAGAAAATGACGGTGCTCATGAGCAAGCTCACACGTACGTCGTTGAAGCCGCCGCTTGTGAGCGCCGCGGAGGGTGTAGACCTGTCCGCACTCATCGAGGACATTGTGGCTCCGATACGAGAGGACGGGTCGGTGCAACTCGTTGTCACCGGCGGTCCACTTCCGCCCGTTCTGGCGGTTAAGGACCAGATTCATCAGGTGTTGCTCAACGTGATTCTGAATGCCAAGCAGGCCATGGGGCCCCAAGGAGCGCTTTCCATTCAGCTCGCACAATCAGATCGAGCCGTGATTGTCACAGTTGACGATGCAGGACATGGTATTCCTCCCGGCATGTTCGAAAGACTTTTTCACCCATCCCAGTCAAGTCGGCCAGGCGGGCTTGGCGTCGGACTGTACCAGTGCAAACAAATCGTGGAAGCGCATCAAGGGACGATCCAGATCCGAAGTGTGGTAGGAAAAGGCACCCAAGTGCGTATCGAACTTCCGGTGACCGACCTATCTGGTCGTCGAGAAACCGCCAGAGTTGTTCCCACAACCATACCGGCGTCCTGTAGCGGCCTGGAGTAACTGAATCACCATGACTACTCGTCCTGTGTTGTTGCTTGTCGACGATGACGTCGAAATTCGAGATCAAATGAAATGGGCTCTTGCCTCAGATTACCATTTGCTGGAGGCATGCGACCGTTTGACGGCGCTGGCGCAAGTTCGACAGGCAATGCCGCAGATGGTCTTGCTCGATTTGGGGTTGCCACCGGACACGGACGGGGCTTCTGAAGGGCTGGCGATCTTGCAGGAGGCTTTGTCTGTCAATCCCACCGCCAAAATCATTGTGGTGACCGGCAATAGCGATCGAGCAAAAGCGGTGGCGGCGATTGAAATCGGGGCATACGACTTTATCGAGAAGCCGGTTCAGCTCGAGGTGCTGAAGGTTGTGTTGCAACGTGCAATCTACCTCTCCAATCTTGAGCAAGACAAGCGCGCCTTACAGGCACAGGAGAGGCGGGCGGTGTTCGAAGGGTTGATTGGCAGCAGTCCCGCCATAGAAGAGGTTTTTCGTATGATCCGCCGTGTAGGACCAAGCGACGTACCGGTGTTGATTACCGGTGAAAGCGGCACGGGCAAGGAGCTGGTCGCGCGTGCAATTCATCGTCAAAGCCCGCTCCGGGCCGGGCCGTTTGTGGCGATCAATTGTGGGGCCATTCCGGACACGCTCCTGGAGAGCGAGTTGTTCGGATATGAGAAAGGGGCCTTCACCGGCGCGACGCGGCAACGGAAAGGGCGCATCGAACATGCGCAGGGTAGCACGCTGTTTCTCGATGAAATCGGCGACATTCCGCTTGGCTTGCAGGTGAAGCTGCTGAGGTTTTTGCAGGATCATGCCATTCAGCGACTTGGCGGAAAAGATACGATTACCGTCGACGCGCGGATTGTGGCGGCTACCAATGTCGATCTTCACAAGGCCATCACTGAGGGACGCTTCAGAGAAGATCTGTATTACCGACTTTGTGTGATTACGATCCCGATCCCGTCGTTAAATCAACGAGGCACCGATATCGTCTTACTGGCACGCGCCTTCCTCTCGAAGTTTGCGGACGAGCAGAAAAAACCAGTGAAAGGGTTTACGCCTCAGGCGTTGGAAGCGTTAATGGCCTATCATTGGCCTGGCAATGTCCGGGAATTAGAAAATCGGATCAAACGGGCGGTCCTGATGGCGGAGGGGAAATATGTGACTCCAACCAATCTGGAGTTGAAAGAGCCTGACTCAACAGGCGAGGAAGTCTCGACGATACGGGCATCGCGGGAGAGCCGCGAAAGAGATTTGGTGCGACTCGCTCTGGAGAAAAGCGAAGGCAATGTCTCCAGAGCCGCTGTTGAGCTGGGAATCAGCCGTCCGACGCTCTACCAGTTACTCACCCGCTACGGATTGAAGAGGCCGAAACCAGAAGATCAAAAAGAAAAGGCATAGATCGGTGGCTCCTCTCTGAATATGAGACCGCACCGTGTTGGATATTGGATTCTTTCTGCAGCTTGGGCTAGTCCGCCCTTCCCGCGACCTTCGAGGTATTAGGTGCCCCAAGAGCATCCTATACCCACAGTCCTGTTACAGCCATTCGGAAAATGCAGCTGCTCCGTCTTCATGGCGGGCTGGCTCCAGCCGCTGCGTATTGTGAGAACGTTTTACAGTACCTATTTGAATCGCAAGAATCTTTTGCAAATTCCCGAGGCTCATTGCTGTCGCCGTTTCGTACCGCTCCAATATCCGAAAGAAAATCCTGCTGCTCCTCCGCTGGTATGACTGTTATGTGGATTTTCCTAGGTATGTTGCCAGGAACCATAGTCTACTTAAAAAAAGAATGGAGCAATGAGAAAACGTGAGTTCTTAGAAGTGCTTGGTTTTGCATGCGCCATGGGGTTGGTATCAGCCACCGGACATCAGCGTTGAGTCGCACGCACCCAACGTGATCAGTGGGATCGTTGGTCATGGCCCTCTCCGCCGCGAAGGTTGCCGGAGCCTGCTCCTTCAACGCATCTTGCGGGCGTCGGAGATTGTCGGCTGCTAGCCACTGCGGTAACGTCTCCCGTGCATCGTCAAGCGTCCAGAACACCTCGACGTTCAGGCACTCATCGCGAAGCCGTCTAGTAAAACTCTCGATGAGCCCATTCTCGACCGGCTTGCCTAGTCGAATGAAGGCGAGCTGAATCCCGTGGCAATAGGATCAGGCGCCCATGACACGACTGGCAAATTCACTGCCCTTGTCGACGGTGATCGAGCGCGGGTGCCACGCTGCCCCGCGACCAGTTCTGACGCTTGTGCCACCTTTCTACACGTGAGCGACTGGTCGGGTAGGAGGCAGAGATATTCACGGGTGGACTGATCAACGACAGTCAAAATTTTGAACCACCGCTCATCCGCCACGCGTTCGCTCATGAAGTACATGCTCCACCGCTGGTTCGGGGCCGTGGCCACGGTTTGCGGCACACGGGCTCGGCCGGCGGCTTTCGTGCGGTGCTTCGTGCGGACGGTTAGGCCGCCGGCCGTGTACAGCCGATAAATCCGTTTGGCATTCACCGGCCACCCATCCCGTCGCCACAACACCGTCAAGCGTCGATACCCAAAGCGGACCCGTACCGCGGGCAACTCGTGCAATCGCATCCGCAACGCCTCCTGCGGATCACGCTGCTCCTGGTACTCCAACGACGCTCGCGCCATCGGCAACAGCCTCGAACCCCGGCGCTCACTGAGCGGATAGGTCATATGCGCCCAGCGGGTCAGCACCAGCCGGTCCCGAGGCCTTAGAGCTTTTTTCGGACAATCGCCTGCAACATATGGCGAGCGAGCGATGCGCCACCAGCCGCTTTAGCTTGATATTTTCTTCTCGCAACTGCCGGAGCTCGCGCAGTTCGCTTAGCCCGAGCCCCGCGTACTTGCGCTTCCACACGTAGAACGTCTGCTCACTGATCCCCACCGGTCGACAGATTTCTGCGACCGTCGTTCCACTCTCGGCCTGGCGCAAGGCGGCCAGCATCTGCTCCTCCGTACGTCCGGGTCGTCGTGCCATCATCACGTCCTCCTTGGGGTGAAGAAGACCACGCCGCCGACCGTTTCCTCAACCTGCCCTTGGTCTGCTTTTCGGGGTTTGGGTCAAGTGCGCACACAATCTCCCAATTTTTCATATTGCAACTGGGGGTGGGGGTACTGCACTACACAACTACGGTACCTGAAACTTGGGCGACAGATTGAGGCGTAGATTGGCGGAGGTCCGTTCACATGTGAGACTTCCTTGGGGAGTCCCGCGCAGCACCTCCATGGTGCCCGCGGGGTTTTCTGTTTGCACTAGTACTTCTCAAGAAAAACATCTCGACATACGTTGTAAAGAGATTTAATACGACGAAGCGTGAGAATCCTTTGTTTATCAAGAAGTTTCCTATTGTGCAGATGAGGGGCGAGATAGGAGTTGTAAAATATTCTGACAAGATACTGGTGTGCTTTAAGGAAACCGCCTATGAAATATAGTAATATCAATGCCTTATAGTAAGGCACGTTTATAGCATGTACAGTAAGCAGGCAGTGAGCACGAAGCAACATTCGCTGTCTGGCTTAAAGTAACACTTAGGGAGATCGGAGGAAGTATCATGAATTTTAAGAAGTTTCCCACGCTTGCATTAGGGGCAATAGCTGGATTTTCTCTGCTGACCGTCGGCTTTGTCTCGGAGGCGGGGGCAATTAGTTATGATTTAAACTGCGTCACGGCCACCACTACCTGTCCATCTTCCATCACTTGGGGAACTATCGAGTTCGTACAAAATGGAAACAACGTAGATGTCACGGTCGATTTGATTGACGACTTTAAAATCCTTCAAGTCGGACTGAATACATCTCAAACATCAGGTACCTACGATACAGTGGGGAGTAACCTTGGTGTGATCGAGGCCTTTAATACGGGTCAGGTTCAAGGAAACGGGAGTTATGTTGGTCGGTTTGATTTGTTGATTCCGGATCCACCTCCGGGAAACGTGGGATTAAACGTGGCCGCGTTTACTATCTCGTGGTCGGGTGGTGCACTCAATGTGAACGACCTAGCTACGCAGCTCGATACCGCCAACCTATTGTTTGCTGCAGTCCACATCGGAAATTGCGGCAGCATTACGGCATGTCCCAATGACTCGAGTCAGGTTGGTACTGGTGTGCCTGAGCCAGCATCATTGATGCTGCTCGGAGCAGGTCTGGCTGGGGTCGGGATCTGGAGACGGAAGTCCGGCAAGATCTAACTCTGCTTCTTTACACTCGGCAGGGTTCTCCAATCATCAGGCCGATCCTCTTCAAAGAGGGTCGGCCTTTTGCATTTCTAGCGAATTGCTGGGGGTTTGAGTCGCGGTTAGTTTGGATTCTCGT